>CALKHD010000223.1 GCA_938092195.1 uncultured Flavobacteriales bacterium
CTCGCGATTGGCTATCATCTGGACGAGTTGACCAACCCCATCACTGGTACCACCAGCGCTTTCTTCGAGCCCACTTTGGACTATGTGATCGTGAAGATCCCCCGATGGAACTTCGACAAGTTCGAAGGGGCGAACCGTCAGCTCGGCTTGCAGATGAAGTCTGTGGGCGAGGTGATGGGCATCGGCCGGAGCTTCCAAGAGGCGCTTCAGAAGGCTTGCCAATCGCTCGAGATCAAGCGCAACGGACTCGGCGCCGACGGCAAGGAGCTTCGCGACCAAGACCAGATCCTCCACTCGCTGGAGTTCCCTTCTTGGAACCGCTTGTTCCACCTCTACGATGCCATCAAGTTGGGCATTCCGATGAGCACGATCCAGTTCAAGACCAAGATTGACCCTTGGTTCCTGCGTCAGATTGAGGACCTGATTGATACAGAGAAACGCATCGGGACCCACAGGTTGGAGGATGTACCCTTTGACCTCATGAAAGAGGCCAAGTTGAAAGGGTTTGCAGACCGTCAAATCGGTCACATTGTGCGGGCCAAAGAGAGTGAGGTGTTCGACAAGCGGGTGGCGTTGGGCATTGAGCGCAGCTACCGGTTGGTCGACACCTGTGCCGCAGAATTCAAGGCCCAGACGCCTTATTACTACAGCACGTTCTGCGAGGCCAATGAGTCGCCAAAAACCAAGGGCCGCAAAATTGTGGTGCTCGGCAGCGGCCCCAACCGCATTGGTCAGGGCATTGAATTTGATTACTGCTGCGTTCACGGCGTGATGGCGGCCCGTGCAGCGGGTTACGAGGCGGTCATGATCAATTGCAACCCGGAAACGGTGTCTACCGACAGTGATACTGCGGATCGGTTGTATTTCGAGCCAGTGTTTTGGGAGCACATCTACGACATCATCCGGCACGAGCAGCCCGAAGGGGTCATTGTTCAGCTCGGTGGGCAGACCGCTTTGAAGTTGGCCGAAAAGTTGGAGCGCTATGGCATTCCCATCATGGGTACGAGCTACCAAGCGCTGGACATCGCGGAGGACCGCGGACGGTTCTCCACCTTGCTCAAGGATTTGGAAATCCCTTATCCCAAATTTGGTGCAGTGACCTCGGCAGAGCAGGCCGTTGAACTGAGCCGAGAGTTGGGCTTCCCGCTTTTGGTGCGTCCCAGCTATGTGTTGGGAGGGCAGCGGATGAAAATTGTCATCAGCGAAAAAGGATTGGAGCACCACGTGGTGGACATCCTGCGCGACATGCCGGACAACCAAATCCTGCTCGACCATTTCCTCGAGGGGGCGATTGAGTGCGAGGCCGATGCCATTTGCGACGGCGAAGACACCTACATCATTGGCATCATGCAGCACATCGAGCCTGCTGGAATCCATTCCGGCGACTCCTATGCGGTATTGCCTCCCTACAACCTGGGAGATTTGATCTTGGCCCAAATCGAGGACATCACCAAAAAAGTGGCGGTGGCGTTGGAGACCAAAGGCCTGTTGAACATTCAGTTCGCGGTGAAGGACGACACCGTGTTTGTGATCGAGGCCAATCCGCGCGCCTCGCGCACGGTGCCGTTCATCGCCAAGGCCTACCAGGAGCCGTATGTCAAGTACGCCACCGAGGTGATGCTGGGCGAGAAAAAGGTGAAGGACTTTGATTTCCAGCCCCGCAAACGCGGCTATGCCATCAAGATTCCTGTCTTCAGTTACTCCAAGTTCCCTGAAGTCAACAAGGAGCTTGGCCCAGAAATGAAGTCGACAGGAGAGGCCATCCGCTTCATCGATACGCTTCGCGACCCCTTCTTCCGCAAGATTTACTCTGAACGGAACCTCTACCTCTCCAAATGATCCCAGGGCTGTTTCGAACCTTGGTGGGGCTGGTTGTGGCCTGGGTGGTGTTTCGATTTTTGGATCGAATGTTCGGCCGTCGTCGATCAGCTTCGTCTCAGCGCACATCAGGTCCAGGGTTCAACCCGTCGGGAGCGCGCCCCAAGGGTTCGTCTTCAAAGGGTTCCAACCCCAAGGATGACGACTTGGGCGAGTACGTCGATTACGAGGAAGTCGAAGAGGACGATTAGAACAAGGAAGGTTTCAGAGCGTCTTGTGTCGGGCTAACTTGTCCCCATGAGCGATCGATTGAATCCTGCCCAGCTCTTTGGCATGGCATGGCCCCATTTGTTGGCCATTGCTGTGCTCATGATCATTGCCGGCACGTTTTATTCCAAGTCTTTTGACGGCTACCAGTTGCGGATGCCGGACATCGAGCATTCCATCGCTACCTCCAAGGAGGTCAACGATCACCGCAGCCGAACCGGTGAACAGGCCCTATGGACAGACAGTCAATTCGGTGGCATGCCCACAATTCAGTTGGGCATGAGGACTTCGGATGTGAATGCGGGTTCTTGGCTGGGGCGGTTCATTCGTTTTGGATTTCCGAGGCCTGCCGACCACTTGCTGGTGGCGCTCTTGTGCGCCTACCTGCTGGCTGCCGTGCTGGGTTGCGGCCCTTGGATTTCTGCGTTCGTGGCCATCGGTTTCGGCTTGAGTTCTCTCAACATCCTTTACCTAGGCGCGGGCCATGCGGCGAAGGTGATGTCGATTGCGACGCTTCCCGGGATTTTGGCTGGTGTGCTCGTGGCATATCGGCGCAACCTTTGGTTGGGAGCGGGCTTGGCGGCAGCATTTACCGCCATCAATTTGTCGGCCAATCACCTTCAAATGACCTACTACTTGGCCTTTTTGGTGGCGGGTGTGGGCATTGCAGAAACGATCCGATTGTCCATGGCAGGCGCTGTGAAGCAAGCCTTGATCACCGGAGCAGTCCTCCTTGTTGCAGCAGGTGCCGCCATTGTTCCAAATGCAGCTTTGATTAAACCCACTTTGGATTACACCCCCCACACCACCCGGGGAGAAGTTTTGTTGACCCCACAAGAGGGGGTGGAATTGTCAGGGTCTGGTTTGGACAAGGACTACATCCTTCAATATTCCATGGCGCCTGGAGAATGGTGGAGCATCCTGGTTCCAGACATCAAAGGCGGCAACAGTCCCCTGTATTGGGGGGAACAGAGCTTCAGTGGCGGTGCGTTTTACTTCGGGGCGATCCTGATGGCCTTGTTCATGGTGTCCTTGATGATTCGACGCGATGTTCTTCGTTGGCCCATGCTCGTGGTGGCGCTGATGGCCATCGTGTTGTCATGGCGTGACGCGTCTTGGCTCACCGATTTTTTCTTGGACCATGTTCCCGGTTTTGCCAAGTTCCGTGACACCAAAATGATGCTCATGCTCATTCAATGCATGATCCCCATTGGGGTGGGTTTGTTGTTGAAGGATGTGGCCGAAGGCCAAGTGAAGTGGGGCCGAAAATTGTTCATCGCTGCAGGCGTCCCCGTGGTGTTGCTGCTTGGTTTTGCGGTGCTCCCCACTGCGTTCTTTGACTTTGAAAGTCACGTGCGGCCAGACAGGGCGGTGGAGCAGCTCGGCGCTGCCCGGGCATTGGAACAGCGGTTGGAAGTCTACAGCGCGGATGTTTGGCGCAGTTTTGGACTTGTGCTGGTGGCGATGCTGGGCTTGTTGGCTGCCGTTCGCCTCAAGGCCAATGGTGCACGTCCACTTGCTGTTCATGGGGTGTTTGGCGTTTTGGCCTTGTTGACCCTCGTGGACATGGTTTCGGTGGACCGCAGGTATCAGCCCAAGGATCGGGGTTGGGTTCGAAATGTGGAATTCACACACCCATACGTTCCGGCCAATGCCGACAACGCCATTTTGTCGGACCGTCTGCGCCGAGACCCGGCTGTTCAAGTGGCCGTGGATGCAGAGGTTGCGAGGGTAAAAGAGGCGTATCCTGGGCGCATTGGCAAGCGTGAGGAGCGGGTTTTGGAGGCGGCGAAGTTTTCAGGTTTGCAGACGGTGGACCACTATCGGGTGTTGAACTTTCGCGGAGCGTTCAGCGATGCGACCGCCAGTTACTTGCACCGGAGTGTCGGTGGCTACCACGGTGCGAAGTTGCGCCGTTACCAGGATTTGATCGAGCGGGTGCTTCAACCTGAGCAGCAGCAATTTGCCGCTTTGGCGAATTCAGCGGGCATGGAAGCAGCCTTGTCGGCCATGCCAGTGCACCACATGCTCAATGCTCAGTACATCATTTACGACCCAGCGCAGCAACCGATTTCCAATGGCCAGGCGCTGGGCAATGCTTGGTTTGCGACAGGTTGGAGCATGGCAGATGGCGCCGATGCTGAAATGGAGGCACTGGAGTCTTTGACCAATCCACGCGAAGCTGTGGTGCCAGAGGTCCATTCAGATGCCCTCGCTGGTGTTGTGGTGGGTGCTGCGGATGGAGGCCAGGCGGAGCTGGTGTCGTTTACGCCAGACTTTCAGCAATACCGCGTTTCAACGCCAGCCAAAGGCCTGCTGGTGTTCAGCGAGATTCACTACCCGAAGGGATGGCAGTTGACCATCGATGGAGAGCCCGCTGAACTTCTTCGGGTGAATTATGCATTCCGTGCCGCGGTGGTGCCAGCAGGAGATCACACTGTGGAGATGGCCTTTGTGCTGCCTTCTGTGGATTCTGCGAGGACGATGGCTTCAGCGGGAAGCGGTCTGCTGCTGCTTTTGATTGTGGGAGCCTTTGCTGCGGCTTTTCTGGGCCGCGGTCGCGTGGAGCCAGTCAGTTGACCTGGTAGCCTTTTTCCTGCCACTTTTCGCACCATTCTGCCAGCCATGCTCGGCGTGGCTTAAAGCGGTGCGGCGGGCTTTTCCGTATCATCCAACGCAGGAAAACCATGGCCAGTGGAAGCCGAATGTGCACATAGGTGGACAGTGGAACAGGCAAGGCGCCCAGGGTGCTCTTGATTTCCAAAGCTGTGCGACCCATCACCACCCGATTGGCCTTCACCGAAATTCCCCAGGAGATGAATTCGAACAGCATGCGCTGATACAGGGCAAAGGTCTTGTTGACCTCGGGGTCAAAGCCCACGTAGTAAGCTTCGATGGTTCCACTCGCTGCGTGGTGAATGCCGCAATGGAATCCCGCCAGCTTTCCTTCGTCACGGTAAGTCACCAAGGCAAAGTCTTCACCGAAGGCTTCGGAGAGTCGCGCAAAGTCTAGATCTTCCAATCCCCCCATCACGATGCTTGCCCTTCCATAGACCAGCTCATAGAGCTCAATCAGGTCTGGGCCAAGTTGCTCGAGTTCAGTTTTTTGGGACACCCTTTTCAACGACAAGCTTGAACTTCGGGAAAGGATGCTGCGAACCTTGGTGCGGGCTTTTGTCCGCAGGGCAGCCTGCCATTGGTCGGTGGAATTCCAATCGGGATCCAACGGCACTTCCATGACGGGGTCGAAAGAGGCCCGCGCCCAACGAGAACTCCAATGCGGGGCGATGAGTGCGTCATGTTCAGGCCCAAAGTCTTTGGCCATCCAAACCCGAATCCCCCATTTTTTGGCGCAGATGTCGAAGGCTTGCTCCGTCCATTTCACCTGCCAAGAGGGGGGCACCCCGTCTCTCCAGAGGTAGGTGTGTTCTCCGCTGCCCAAGCTTTGTCCCGCCACCAGGGTCTTGAACCGAAAGGGACGACCGCCGGGCTGCATGATGGCCGTGGCGATTTTCACACCGACGGACACGTCCATGTGCTCTGCTGGAGACCGCGATTCGGATTGCACCGCTTGCATCATGATGCCACCCAACCATGGCCCGTCTGGGGCCTTGATCATTCCAATGCAGCACTTGACTTTTTGGTGACCGGCCATGGCTTCCAAGTACCGTCGGTCCAAATAGGCAGAGCCACCGGGCAATGCCTCCCACTCCTGCCAAGGCACATCACTGGGTGACTCGAACCAGTGCCATTTGGCTTGGGTCAAGTTCAAAGCACCGGATTCCATGGGTAGAATCGATGATGGGACTTGGGTGGGGGAAGGAGGCGCAGCGGCAGCCATGTGGGTCAAAAATACAGCGGTGAAGGTCCGATGATGCTGGGGTTCGCATGCTTTGGCATTTGTCCTACGAGATTCAGAACCCTGTTATGCGAGCATCCGCATGGGGTCAGCTGGCATGGGACATCCGCTGGGCATGCGGCCAAACCACTTGTGGCGGTTCCTGGCGGTCATTTGATAGAACCCCTGCCGCATAAATCTGGGCAAAATTTTGAAGGTCTTTCCCAGCGATGGCCTTCCGATGACCATCAAGGCTTCGGGGATGGCCGCTTCACCTTGCGTGGCCTCCCCGTTGTGCCACAATCCCACAGCTTCTTGGCTCTCCGGCAGCTGACCTTTCAATCGCAATGTCATTGCAGTGGTGCCATCGAGGGGGGCAAATCGCAGTTCGCGATGGCCTGGGCGCTCCCACCTCAGCAATTGGCGCACGGCGCGGTGGCAAAGGGCGCACCCACCATCAAAAAAAAGGATGGGCCCATTGGGAACAGGGGGGGTGTCTTTAGAATTCTCCTCCATCGAAACTTCCACCAGAACCTGCGTCGTAGCCGCTGCGTCCACGCTTTCGTTGGCCGGGCTCGAGTTTTCCAAAGGACCAAGTCAAACTGGCATAAACAAAGCGGCTTTGCCTTTTGAATGTTCCGTCTTGGAAGAAGTCTCGGCCTTCTGAAGTGTATGACCATTCTTGCTGGTCAAACACATCGCTGACCCGAGCCGAAGCCCTCACTTTGCCGTCATAAAAGTCGCGGCTGACTGCAGCGCTGTGCGATATGTAGCCTTGGAATGTGCCTTGTGTGTAGCGCGATGGCGCTCGGTACCGGCCATTGATTTGGACCTTCCAATCCCCTTTGACCAAGGCGGAGACTTGGTAGCCCGCGCTGCCTTGGAATCCATTGTTCCCGAGGTCGGGAGCGAGGTTGGACCCGTCGGTTTTTTGATGGTAAATGCTGCCGTTGACACGCATTTGAAGGGTGCGGCCTTTTCGCCACATGGCCACCACTTCCAAGCCAGAGTTGGTTTGCCTGGCCAGGTTCACATAGGTGCGGTTGGCAATGCCTTGGTCGTCCACTTCGATGAAGCGCCGAATGACATCCCGGGTGGTCTTGTAGAACAAGGATGTAGTCACCGTGAGCGCCTTGGTTGTCAGCTGGTGGCCAAACTCCAATCCGTCGGTGTACTCGGGCAAAAGAAAGGGGTTGCCATACCTGAGATTGCGAGGATCCGCATTGTCTACAAAAGGGTTGACTTGGCGTCCCCTGGGTCGGTTGACGCGGCGGTTGTAGCTCAAGACCCATTGGTTGCGGTCGTCTACCGTGTAGCTGAGGTTGCTGGAGGGGTAGAAGCTGGTGTAGTTGTTGACGAAGGTGGCGTCAGATCCGCCGAGTTGAGTCAAGGCGGCTGCAATGTCAGCGCTGTCTCCCTTCAGTTCTGCCGTGGTGTAAACGACCTCTCCTCGTCCGCCAACTTGCAGGCCCCAAGCGCCAAATTTCCGGCCCCAGGTCACGTAAGTGGCATGGATGTCTTCGCGGTAGCGGAAGTCATAGGCTTGGACAAAAGGGGTGCCTGCGCTGTCGCGTTGCCAGAACTGTTGGTCTTCGTTGCTTTCCCTCAGAATGGTCTTGTAGCCCAACTCCAGTTTTCCATCGTTGTCCAATGGTTTTTCGTAATCCAGTTGTAGGGTGGCATTCCAATTGGTTCCATCGTTCAGGTTCGCATTGGATAGATAGGCTGAATCCAAAATGGGGCTGGGTAAATCCTGCCACAGGGAGTCGTGGGATTGGCTGCTGCGCTGGGACCAGCGGGCAAAGGCTTGAAGCACATGGCGCTCTTCATACTTGTGCTCGTACCCCAAGTCCAAGTCGGTGGATGCATTGTCGCCACCAGACAGTCCATAACGGGTGAAGCCGCCCAGGGCATCGGTGCTCCAGGTTTCCAAATTCAGCACGTCCTCTGTGCCGGAACTGTTTCCTTGGTTGGTTCGCAGGCCAATGTTCCAAGTGGTTTGCGAGGAGGGCATCCAGTCCAATGCCGCCTTGAAGTTCCAGCTGGACCTCAGGTTGTCAGACATGCTGCTTGAAGTCAACACACTTAAAGAATCGTAAGCGCCCGCCAGGTCTCCTCCAAAGGCTTGTTCCCGAATGCTGTTTCCGCTGCGGAAGCCATTGCGTTGGTTCCACCCGGCATTCATGGAGAGGTTGAATTGCTGACCGCGGATGTTGCCATTGAATGAACCGCTGTGGTTTTCGTTCGATCCCCACGTGACGCTCACCTGCCCATTTTTGCCTTCGAGCTTGTCTTTTTTGAGGATGATGTTGAGGATGCCTGCCACGCCTTCTGGGTCATACTTGGCTGTGGGGCTGGTGATGATTTCGACCCGATCAATGCTGCTGGCCGGGATCTGTTCCAAGAGGTTTTGCGTGGCCGAACCCGTCATGCCGCTGGGCCTTCCGTCGATCAAAATGGTCACGTTGCCTGAACCGCGCAGGCTCAAATTCCCATCGATGTCCACGTCGATGCTCGGCACGTTCCTCAGCAGTTCAGTGGCGTTGGATCCCGCGCTGTTCAGGTCGTCTCCCACACGAAAGACCTTGCGGTCGATCATCATTTCGAGGGTCGAACGTTGCTCGACAACTTCGGCCGCCTCCAAGGCCTGAATGTTGGGCTCCAGTCGAACCACGCCCACGTTTTGCTCAATGCCACCACGCGGTGTCAATCGAATGTCCCCCACCTCAATAGACACGTATCCCATGAAGCCCACTTGCGCCCGAAATCGGCCCAAGGGGATCTCGGTGATGCGGAATCGGCCTTTGGCGTCGGTGACGCCTCCGGTGATGACCTTGTTTTCGTCAAAGGCCAAAATGCTGATGGTGGCAAATTCGATGGGGTTGCCGGAATTGGCGTCTTCAACGGTTCCAAAAACGACTCCGATTTTGGGGCGTTCTCCTTGTCCAGAACCGGGCCTTTGTCCACCTTGTGGGCGTTGAGCCATGACCGCGATTGGAAGTGCAATCAGGATCCCAAGGGCGAATTGTTGCAGATTCATAAGTACAGAACGGCTTGAAGGGGTTTAAGTTCAAGTTGGACTGCTTCTCTGTTCAGTCCGATTTAGGGTTGTAGGGGCCTAAAATGGAAAGAGAAGTCCATGCTTTTCAATGGCAATTGATACTGAGGCAAAGGCAGGGCACCCCAGCTGTTGATGCAGCCAACCCCGGCTGAATGGCCATCTAAATCCAAGTGGACTTCCTTGGTGGGGTTCAGCAATCGAAAATGGGATTGACTGGTTCCCTTGTCGGGCCCAGCGTCCAGTTGGTCTGGACCAAAATGAAGGGCTGTGAAATCAAACGCATCTGAAGCGGTGAATTCCAACCCGATGCCGTCTTGGTTTTGGAATCGCACCCATCGAACATCGGTTCGAGACCCATTGAATTGGGGCCGGGCATAGGGTGTCACCAGATCAGAAACATCTGCGCTGTAGATCCCCACGAATGCGGCAGACTTTCGGTCAGCCGCGCTCTCCATGGGCCCGCGGCCATGCCATTCCACGCGAGTGAGGTCGGATGGCAATGTCCAGTGCTGCCCAAATCGAAAGAGATCGGGATGCTCGTTTTCTCGCAAGACTTTCAGGGATTGATGAACCTTCACGGTTCCCGCCCTGTCCACGGTATATGTGGTTTGAAGCTCGGCGTCGCCTCGGAGAAGCGGACGAACAAAAGAGACCTGCATTTGCCCGTCAGACAAGCGAATGTTCTTGAATTCAGCGGCGTCAACGTCATCCCACGGATCTTGCCAAATGGCGTTTCGTTCTGGGGTTTGGGCGCCATAATCGTTGTCCACTGGTGGCCTCCAGAATTGTGGCTGTCCTCCTTCCATGACCATCGGCATGCCTTGAACGACATACGCTTTGATTTCCCCGGTTTTGCGGCTCAGTTCAAGATGACCTCCTTCGAAGTTGAGCAGGAGGGATCCGCCTTGTTGCTTGAGGTTCACCTTGCCTCGGGCGGGAATGGGCTTGGGTTTTTCGTGGGTGCGGAGTTGGAATTGCGCTCGCGCCAAAATGTGGGGCCGCGGCAAAAGGGGCTCTTCCTGACTCAATGTGGCGTCCACGGAAAGGAAAACTTCGGCTTCATGCCGCTTCCAGTCCTTGATGTCGAGGTCGATGTTTTGGGTGCCTTGTGGCCCCACAAGGACTTGGTCAACCTGGCCTTGGTCCACCACGCGTCCATCGGCTGTGAGCGCCCAGGAGACATCCACCAGAACGTCTCGGAACACATATTCGCTCTCAATGGCCAGGCCTTGGCCGTTGTTCAACACAGAGAACTGAAGGGGCTGTTGCACCTGCTTGGCTTCGAGCATGTGCGGCT
>CALKHD010000224.1 GCA_938092195.1 uncultured Flavobacteriales bacterium
AAGCCAGCTTTAAGCGGCCCTGAATCTCCAAGGAGTCGTTCACGGTCACACCTGATGCGTTGGAAATTTCCAACTCGTCCAACGTCGCGCCATCGCCACTGATCGTTTGGGCACTGCTGCCCGAAAGTGACACCAAGCCCGAAACGGACAACGGGTTGGTGGGACCAAACGCCAAGTTGCCATTGACAGCCAAGGTCTTGTTTTCGGGCACCGTCAGTGTGGCCGAAGGAGGCAATTCGAAGTCCTGAACGTTCACCGTAGAGGGTGAACCCTCACCCGTGGCAATGGTGAATGTACCATCGATGCAAAGCATGCCATCTCCAGACACTGCGTTGCCATCGTTGTCGATAAACGTCCCCATCACACGCAAGCGCTTGCCAGCTGGAATGACAATGGTTCCGCCGCTCTCGATGGTCAGGTCCCGCACAAAGAGCTCCGTGATATTCGGGTCATCCGATGCGACGCTCGTTCCGTCGACAGTCAGGGTCGTCCCGCTGGAAATCGTGTAATTCTGCGTCGTGTTGGATCCCTGTGAGGCCGCATCTACACTCCGTGCAAGCGGGAAAGGCGCGCTGCCACAACCGCCAGACCCGCAGGCCGTGGCCTGCCAAAGCTTGTCGGTGAAAACTCCGTCATAGCGGCTGTAGGCCATCTGAGTGAACGTGCATGTGGCGTCGTCTATCTCTGCAGCACTGCTGTAATCCGGCGAGCCCGGGTCAGTGCACCCCCTTACACCCCATCCCAAAATCTCCACATCGTCGAACGTATGATACTCGTCGTCTCCAGGGCATGGCAGACAATCGTTGTTGAGGGCGGCAATCTGCAGCTGAATGTTGCTGGCGCCATTGGCCCGGACCACATCCGTAGTCTGATAAGTGGGCCAGTCCGGATCGGGCATGTCATCCACTATGCTGTCCAAGGCAGATGAGAGTTCCGTGCCGTCTTCGATGAGCTGAACCTTGATATAGTCATTGTCCTCCATCGTCCCGTCCTCGGAAATGAGGGCCTGGAATCGAGCCCAAGCATAGGAGGAAACGTCGATGCTCTTGGTGGTCCACCTGGCTTCCATGCCGAGATTCATACCATCAAAAATGGTGTCGGTCACCACGCCTTCAGTCGTAGTAGCAGCGATGGTCCGCCAATAACCCGGTCCAACACCATTGCCTGTGTTGCCATCGGCAATGTTGGACCCGTCAAAAGACAGGGTCCACTCTGTTTCGGCGGAGGCCCCATTCACATCGGTGGAGCCGAGGTAACCGTACAGAGTTCCAGGTCCTCCCGAGGCACCATTGAGTCCAAAATCCTCGAAGTAGAGCGACGTGAACGTCTCCGCCGTGCAGGAGCACGTCAAATCATAGAAATAGTACTGGCTGCCCACTGGGGCTTGACATTGTCCTCCGGCATATACACACCGGTCTGGATCATTGACGGTCGCCGAAGAACTGTAAGTACAGGCCGTCTTGTCCAGGCAGCCGCAGCTTCCGGCTGGGACATCCACACAGGTCTGCTCGCTGTCACATATGCCGTTCATGTCGGCATCCACACAATAGCCACGGACGCGAATGTTGTCCACCCAAGTCTCCTCTACCTTGCTTGATTGCGTCTGCGAACTGTAGCAGGTACTCGTGATTTTGACCTGAAGCGTGGAGCCACTCAAACCGGACGCTGTCAGGGAATCACCCTCGATGATGGAGCCATCCGTGTCGGAATCCACCAAGGACTCCACCCCGTCGACGATGGCATACAGCTGAATGCCCTCTCCGTTCTCGAGCTTGTTGTTGTCGAAAATCAACGTCGAGATGTCCACGTAGAGATAGCTGCTGATGTCGATGCTGGAGCTGAGCCAGACACCGGCATCCTGGTTCTGATACCAATTGAATCCATCCCCCGTTCCACCGGAGGGGAGCGGATAGACATAAAGATTACCGACGGTCGGGCACGTGTAGGTCCATTGGCCATCCGCACTTGTGTAGGGCGAAGTACAAAACGACGTACTCGAAGTCTCATCCTCGAAATCTTCGAAATAAATGGTCGACGAAATCGGGTCGCCCACCACGGTCACCGTGGCGATGGCCGTCTGGGTGACACCGTCCGAATCCGTGATGCGGAGGGTCACGCTGTACGACCCTGCGCTCGTAAAGTCGAGGCTCGAAGCAAAGGTCGCATCCGTCTCCGAAGTCAGCTTTATTTCACTGGTGAAGGCGCAATTGTCTGTGGAGGTATTGAACGAGCTGTTCGTCGCTTGCAGGGTCGCGGTTCCTGAAACGAGGCCCAGAACGACATTGTTGGCCGAAGCCGCCAGCGGAGTCCCGTCCGTCAAGGTGAAGTCGAACGACGTCGTGGACTCGTTCTCCGACGCATCCTCGAACCGGAAGTACAGCGTGGTCGTGCCGATGTCACTGCATCCGAGGGTCAAATCATCGACATAGCCAGAGCCGTTGGTCAGGGAGACCTGGGCCACGAGGCTGCCAGATGGCGTGCAGTTCTCGGTCACCGTCACAACGGTCAGCGGATCAATGGTGTATCCCGACGTGATGAGGCTGGCAGACGTCATCGTCGAGCCGATGACCGGTGCGGTGGCATCTGCCAAGGTCAGGTCCACCGAAATGGTGGCCCCATACTGCGTGCCGTCCGAGGAGCGGAGGTAAACAGTCGTGGTCCCGATGTCCGAACAGCCGTAATCGAGGGTGGACGCCCATGTGGACTCGTCCTTGGAAAGTTCGATGGAGGGCGATGCCGAACAATTGTCAGTGGCCGACGCAGAGAAATCCGAGATGGACACCGTCGCAGCGCCTACTGCATCGAGATTAACCGAGCCTGCAGACGCCGTGGTCGTTGGCCCAATGTTGTCCACGATGGTGAAAGAGGCACTGCTGGAGACAGAGCTCGTGTTGCCCGTTCCATCCTGAACCTTAAAGTAGACGTCGAGGCTGCCCAAATCATCGCAATCGATGGCAAGCGTTGATGCGAATGTGCCTCCCACTGTATTGGAGACGAGGTAAGTCAGGCTGCCTGAAGCCGTGCAATTGTCCGCTGCCGTCACATAAGTGGAGGAGGCCGTGATCGTCGCAGCGCCATTGGCGTCGAGGCTGATCGTCCCGCCCGTCACACTTGCAATGACCGGGTCGGCCTGGTCTGCAATGGTGATGGAAACTGAGCTCTCGGCACTCGCAATGCCAGAAGCATCTGTGACACGGAAGTAGAAGGTCTTGGCACCAAGGTCACCACAGTCCGCAGTGAAGGTGGTCGCGAATCCAGTTCCAGAGGTCTCCGAAATCTCATAGGTCAGGCTGCCGGAGGCCGTGCAATCGTCACTGGCCGTCAAATAAGCCGATGCATCGATTGTTGCCGAACCGGATGCACTCAAGACCTCGGTGATGCCGGATGTCACATCCGAAATCGTGGGAGCAGCGTTCGCCACCGTCACCGAAACCGACGTACTTGCCGAAGCATTGGACACGGCGTCAACGGCACGGACGTACACAGTGTTCGCCCCTTGATCGCTGCAATCATAATCGAGTGTGGAGCTCCAATTCGAATTGTCGTCAGATAACTCGTAGGTAGGCGCAGATGTACAATTGTCCGTTGCGGAGGCCGATACATCCGAAGGGGTCAGCGTCACCGATCCGGAAGAAAGATTCAAGGTCGTACCGGATGCAGAGAGGGAACCGGGTGCCATGTTGTCCAGCACGGTGATCGTTGCAGTCGCCGTGTCCGTATTGCCAGAGCCATCCGTCACGGTGAGGGTCACCGTCACGGGCGTGCCAACATCCGTGCAGTCGAACGCCATGTTGTCCAAAACAAGGCTGGCCACTGCGCAGTCGTCGGACGAGCCATTGTCCACCTGGGAAGCCGTGATGGACACATTGCCCGTCGCATCGAGATACACCGTTAGATTCTGCGCCACCGCCACCGGGTCGGCAGAGTCGATGCACTCCTCAGAGTCACAGATTCCATTGCTGTTGGCGTCCACATCAATGCTGCCACAACCACAGATTCCGGGCGCAGTTTTGTTGGGGTCATTGGGACATCCATCCCCATTGTCACAAGTGCCATCTCCATCCGTATCCGTGCCGTCATTGGAGGGGTCATAGCTGCCGTTGGAACAGTCGTCACAACCGTCCCCATCGGTGTCGGAGCAGACATTGGGGTTGAGAGGCGCTGAATCAGATCCATCCGCCACACCATCGCCGTCGTCATCGGTGTCTCCGCTGTTGCAGAGCCCATCGCCGTCGGTGTCCGTGCCATCATTGGCCGGGTCATAGCTGCCGCCGGAACAATCGTCGCAACCATCCCCATCAGTATCAGAACACACATTGGCGTTGTTGTCATCTGAGTCATTGGCATCCAACGCTCCGTCGTTGTCATCATCGGGGTCGCCCGAGTCGCACAACCCATCGCCGTCGAAATCCGTGCCGTCATTGTTGGGCGTATTGTCCGCCAAGGGACCAAAACCGTCCGTTCCTATGGAACAATCGTCACAACCATCACCATCCGAATCGGCGCACACATCAGGATTCAACGGAGCGGTGTCCACCCCGTCCAAAACGCCATCATTGTCGTCGTCAGTGTCGTTGCAATCCGGGGTGCCGTCGGAGTCGGTGTCCGTGTCCGCCGTGCCACACCCACAGGTTCCCGGAGAGGTCTTGTTCGGGTCGGTCGGACAATCGTCCCCGGCCACCGCGACATATCCCCCGGGTTGGGTACAGGACGTCGTTGTCGTGTTTGGATCGCCAGCACCATCTCCATCGGAATCCTCATACCAAATCGGCGCCGTCTGCAGCGTGCCATCCGAGGGGCATTCATCCGTGTTATTAGACACGTAGCCGGCGGGCTGTGCGCACGCCGACTGCGTCGACGCCGGATCACCGAATCCATCGCTGTCCGCATCCTCGTACCACGTGGCAGCGTAAGTACAAGACCCATCATCTGACGTCGCCGATCCATCATAGTTACACGCCGAGGCATTCGTACACCCTGCGTAAGCGCAGGTTCCGTCATCGACGTTGGCGTTGCTGTTGTAGTTGCTCGCCCCACTGTCCGTGCACCCAAAATCAATACTAATGCTTTCAGAGCTTGTGAAGCTTCCACCTGTTCCTAGCTGGGTTCCATCAACGGTGAAAGTGTAGGATCCGTTGCCATTACCACAGCAGATCCCGTCCCCGAAACTGTCAACAATCGTGAAGGTGTAGCTGCCCGTCGCAGGGAAACACTGCGTGTAACTTCCGGTCGAGGCATTGCCCTGCCCTTCATTCGATAAGTTTGTGCTCCAAGTTGATTCGCCCCCGTCATCGTCCACAACCTGCCAGCTCGTTTCACTCGCAAAGTTGTCCGACGTGATGTCCAACGTAAACGTCACTCCTGATCCTGAGACCACCGTTCCAGTTCCATCCGTCGCACCGGAACAATAATCACAGCCTGTCGCATACGTGCAGGTCCCATCATCATCCGTTGCGGCCGAATTGTAATTGCAGGCCGTGCTGTTGGTACAACCATCCACCTCGTCATCATCACAAACCCCATCACCATCCGTATCCGTGCAACTCAGGGTCCCAGTCAAGACGACGTTGTCAAGCCTCCGATACCTACTTTTTTTGGAAATGGTGACAGTGAAGGTGATCTGTGTCGTCGTGGCTCCAGCGTTGGGCGTAAAGGTTGAACCACTAAGAGAGCCATTGGTCATGTTGACCGAAATGGAGGTGAATCCGGTCGAAGGACTTTCGTAGTCCAGAACAATTCCTGTCAAGCTGGAGATGTCGATGGACGAGCTCGTCCAAACCGCTGTTCCGGAATTACAGTTAGATGGCGTTTCAAACTGCCAATAAGAATTGGTGGTCATTAAGCCACAACTCGATGTTACTGTGGCACTCCAGGCATCCGGACTGGCGCCTGAACTCCCACTCGCATCCGAGTTGAAATTGGCCTCGAAGACGGTGGTTTGGGCGTATGACTCTGTGGTGATAGAGCAACACAGCGCACCAATCAAGGCGACAAAAGAAAACGCCTTGATTGGGCTTCTCTGATGGCGTTGACGTGTGGAGGACAACAATGAGGAAAAGGAGTCCCACAAAGCTGATGGCAAGTCAACATTTGAGGGCCCCCATGCAGGTAAGGGCATCATCTGGAAATTCGGTTCTACGCGAAAGGGAAAATTAGTCAATCGACATAAGAATCCACTTACGCCCTCCAAGTAATTTGCTGACGTTAGTTGAACGTGTTCTAGCTAAAAAGCCAACTCAGCAATTAATAATAATTTTTCGTCTTGTTTTTACACCGCGCACTTCTGCTCAACAAGCAGTAAACCAGGGGCTTAAAACACCCCAGAGACGGCACAAGACATCGAATAAAGCCGTCATAACGTCAGCGAGTCGGAGCCATCAATGACTTGACCTGCACATTGCCCTCGGCATTCATCAAAGCGATGCGGTAAGCTCCCACTGCTGTTGGATATGGGACGTGAATTTGATGCCCTTCTCCGTGTTGATTTGACGCCACTTTCCTTCCCGTCGCATCGTAGAGAATCCATGACAATTCAGCCCAGCCAGCATCCAACGACAAGGACCAGCCTGAGCCATGACTCTGCACCCTCCAACCGTCATCAAGGTCTCCTTGCAAGTCCAAGACAACATCAAATTCAATCCATTTGGATTCAGAGCAACCATTGCTTTCTACCAACAACAAAACTTCATGTTCCCCTATGCCATTGACCTCCAAGGCGAACTCCACAGCTTCCGAGACCAACTCTCCCAAATAAAACCACTGCAGCGATTGGGCCTGTCCCAGGAAACTGGCGTTAAGCATGGCAACTGCACTTTCATTGGACACCACCACTTCATTCCAAGCCACTTCCATCACGGGGGCGTCAGGGTCGAGGGCATTCAAGGCCACCGATTCATTCAAGCAGGCATGATCCACATCCAACGTGTATGGACCTGGCTCCAGACCGGCAACTTGCACTTCTCCTGACCCTGCACCTTGTTGCACCACTTCATCCTCATGGCTCAGCGTCCAGCCAAATGTGCCCCCTCCATAGAGCTCGAAGGCCACATCCACGGGATTGCTGTTGCACGGTGTCGGTGTCCAATTCAAACCCAGCAACTCAGGCTGCTCTCCTGGCATCACTGTGACGGGCCGGTGGACCTTCGGACAGAACGTACCGCTCACTGGCGTTGTCACCACTGTATACTGGCCTGGCCAGAGTGAGCTGAACTCAACAACACCTGAAGCCATGGCTTGCTCGAGAATTTGACCCGACGAATCCAAGAGTGCAACATTGGCCACCGTTCCGGGTTGAATGTCGACTTCGACCCGGCCATCGGCCGATCCGGGACAACTGGGCATGCGGCCTTCGGCTTCGGCCCAATGCCGCACATCCAATACAAAACGCCCGCTGTCGGCCTCGTGCTCTGGAAGCGTAAAGACCAACTCCTCCCCTTCAATGAGGTTCAAAACCTCCCCCGTCTGTTGGTCTAAGACCCTTGCGCACATGCCATTGGAGGCCCGAACCACTCGCATGGTGGTTTCCATGTTGGCCCGCGACAGCACTTTGAGGGAAGCAGTCGCCTCCTCGGGAAGCAGCTTTGACAAATAGGTGTTCTCGCCCAATTCCAGACCCAGCTGCCCCCTTTTAACCTGGGTTGAAGGGAGGTAACTGGCATCTTTCCGGTGGACGTATTCCAAGCTGCCTTGCTCCGAGAACCTCACCCACATGTACCCCGTTCCGTGCGCATTTTCCAAGGCCAACAAAACCTCCGTTCCGACTTCTTCCTCATTCCTCACATAGGCGCCCCCGTCTCCTCCATTGTCGATGACCGATGGCGGCAACTGAAAGGTGGTTTCTGATGAGTCAGGGTGCACGCGGACCCAGAAACTGTTGCCCGGCTGGATGTAGCGTGATCCGCTCACTTGCAGCGAATCCAAACTTTCGATTCCAAACCGCTGGAACGCCAGCTGCTGGGTATCGTAAATGGCATATTGATCTTCGATGCCTTCATTCAAATCCATAATGGCCTCCCAATCCAATTGTCCTTGGTAGGGGTTTTGAATGAAGTTCCACCCCCGATACACAGGCGTAGCTGAAGCTGAACGCGTGAGAAGTCGGGTATACTCAGTGGATTCGTTGTGGCTGCGCAACGCCCCTTGAGAACGCATGGTTGGGCTTTGGCTACCCGCGATCACAATCCAAATCCCGCCCTTGTCGTCCAAAGGGTCCGACAGGCCAGCAGGCTCCACAAACTCACTGTTCACCTCATCCCAAAAGAGAACAGAACTGAAGGAATTCGGCCATTGTGTTCCTGGGAATCCCGCCAAATAAAACCCGTCAACGCCGTCGAGGTCCCCCACAGTCATGCCTTCGATGGAGGTCGCAAACAGAGTGTATCCTGTGTACGTCACGCCATCGGAATCGGGCGCAATGAACTGAGAAACATCGGCATCCACCCCTTGAGCACTGCCGGTGATCTCGGCATTGGCGGGGATCGCATCCAACTTTCCTGTTCCACTGCTGTCAGAGGCAAAACACAGCGTTTTGCTGGCCATGTCCAGTTCCCCTCGAACCACGCTGAGGCGCTCTGCCACCACCAAGGTGTCCATCTCCACGGTGACCACATCTGCCTCGTCGCACAATTCAATGGAGAGGTGCTCCACCTTGGAGGTATGTCCGCGAATGACCCGGTTTCCAGAACCGATCATGTTCACCCTACCGCCAAGCGTCATGGCCTGATTGACAGGAAAATCCAAGTCTCCATTGAGGGCCAAAACTTTGCCTTGAGGCACGGATATGGGTTGGTCTGGATTCAATTCGATGCACCCCAAAGTGGTGACCTGGGCGGACTCTTCCATGGCCGACCAATCCACACCTCCGCTCATTTTCAAACGGCCCGGCCCCTTGATCCCGTTGCTCAACGAAGCATCAAAGGGGTCCATCAGTTCCAATGTCATGGAATCGGGAATGAACAAGGTGGCTCCGTTCTTCAAGTCCAGGCCTTTGACACAGAGCAACCCATTTGGCAAGGTCGTCTTGTCCAGAATCAAATTCACGTTGGGCTCGACGCGAACCACCTTGGTCGAATCCAGCGTCAATTGCACGGCCTCCAAATCGGAGGCATTGCCAGCCAACCCATCCGGGTCAAGCCAAATCCGATCGCAGTGCAAACCAGATGTCAAT
>CALKHD010000225.1 GCA_938092195.1 uncultured Flavobacteriales bacterium
GGCCTGGTTGATGTCGGCACCCTTGCGCCCCTCAGCTTCCAAAATGGCCGCTGTTTTGGTTCCTTCCGCCTCAATGATTTGAGCCCGGCGACTGCGCTCCGCGCGCATTTGCTTCTCCATGGCCTCCTTGATGTCCTGAGGTGGGTTGATGTCCTGCAATTCAACCCTGTTCACCTTCACGCCCCATTTGTTGGTGGCTTCGTCGAGGATGGCCCGCAACTTGGTGTTGATGGTGTCTCTAGAAGACAAGCATTCATCCAAGTCAAGCTCACCCAGCACGTTTCTTAAGGTGGTTTGGGTCAGTTTCTCAATGGCGTTTGGAAGGTTGTTGATCTCGTAAACACTTTTCACAGGGTCCACCACCTGAAAATAAATCAACGCATTGATCTCAGTGACCACATTGTCACGGGTGATGACGCTTTGACGGGGGAAATCAAACACCGTTTCCCGCATGTCAATTCGCTCCAGCATTTTGTAGGCGACGACACGGTTGCCAGCCATGTCTTCTTTGACGTAACGCCAAATGCTCGCCCTTGGGCGGTCCACAAAAGGAATGATCAAGTTGATTCCTGCGGTCATCGTGGTGCGGTATCTGCCAAGGCGTTCTATGACCATGGCTTCACTTTGCTTGACAATGCGAAGTCCGCGAATGACCACCACCGTGGTCAAGATCAACAATGTGATCGATATGAATGAAAATCCTTCCATGATGATTTCAGTGGGGGGTTACAGGTACTACGATGAGAACGTTAGAATCTACCCGAAGAATTTCGAGTTCATCTCCAACCTTGTGGTCCATTGAGTCATTCAAATTGACTTGGCCTTCAGCTCGCTTCCCTGACCAGTTTTGGGGGAATTCAATGAGCCAATCGTCGCCGTCAACCCGGCCACGGCCGCGGCCCGTACTAGGGTCAAATGCAGATGTAATTCGGACCGTCCTTCCCGGCAAGGCATCCACACCGGTGGCCACGGACTCTCCACTGAACCAGGTTCGCATGGCGATGGGGCGCAAAAACACCAAAGACACCAAAGAACCAGCCGAAGCCGCAATCAACTGGTACTCCCATAAATCCGTCATCACACTGGCCAATCCGCCCGTGATGGCTCCGATGGCCAAAGAGCCCAGAACCAAGCCTGGAACAAAAGCTTCTCCAATCAACAAAACCAGTGCAATCAAAATCCACCAATGCCAGGCTTCCATCATGTCTGAAATGTAAGCAGGAATACAGAAAACACAGGTTCCTCACCATTTCGTCCGAAGCCAGCGGCCCCATTTACAACCACCTGAATTTCGAACTGCCCTCCAAGGGTCAGCGGGTCAACACCACCACGGTTCCATTCTTCTGCGTTACACGCAGGATCACAGGCGAGGTCGTTCCCAAGTCCACAGCATTCAATGCGCACCCATTGGTGGTCATGTTCACCAATTGTCTGCCATGAAGGTCAAACGCCTCAATAGAAGAAATGTCACAACAATGGCCACTCCAAACCACATTGGTTTCTGTCCTGTGGCAGCTCCACAATCCGCGGCTGGCCTCCAGCGATCCAGCCAATGGATTGAGCGGAATGCTCAAGGCTCCCAGCGACAAGCAACCGTGGTCATCCTCTACAACCCAACCCAGAGATGACGGCGCCAGTGCCCATCCGGAATCCTCAATCGGCCCCATCCAAGTGACTTCATAAGGCGGAGTCCCCCCAGCCACATCCAAGGTCACATAAGCAGAATCCAAAACTTCGGTGAAGTCAAATTCCGCCTGAGAAACCAGCAGCTCAGGTTCGTTCACCTGCAATGGCTCAGCAATTGAGCATCCCAAAGAGTCCATGGCTGTCACAGGCCAAACTCCTGGCAACATGGCCAGAGGATCGGCATCTCCCCAAATCAAATCAAGTGGGGGAGTGCCTCCAGTTGCTGAGGCCGAAGCAGACCCCAAATCACCGAAGCAAAGAGGGTGGTTCACCGTCCATTCCAGAATCAAAGGGTCAGCAGCTTCAATGCTCAGTTCAAATGACACTTGACAACCTGCTCCATAATCCCAATACAGAGAATCTACCCCAGGCAACAACCCAGAAAGCTCACCCAAATTGGGAAGGGTGTCCTGTGCCCAAATGAGCTGTTCTGCTTCTGGCGCAGCCCACCAAATCAATCCTGAATCCTCTGCACAACTTGGAGACTGCACAATGAAATCCACTTGAGGCTCTTCCTCCAATTCCACCATCCATTCTTGAGTCCAAGAGTATTGCCCTCCCCACCAAGAAGCTTCAAAAGTGTAGAGTCCTGAAGTATCGGCCATCACTGAGTTGCCGGTGATCGTGTCGCCATTCCACAGCACGGTGGTCACATCCATTGGAAAGTTGAACGAAAACTCTTTTGGGTGCCAAGGACATAGAACCTCGAGCTCTTCAAGACTGGCATTGGCTGTTCCCTCAACCCAGGTCAGCGCAGTATCCGCGGGCACATCGTAGTACACTTCATCGATTCCGCTTGGCCAGCTTACCGTCACAGAATCCACCACAGAAACTTCTCCCAATCCAAAGAATTGCGTGTTGGAATGCTGGGTCATGTAATCGCAACCGGCATCCACTTGCCGCATGATGGTCAGACCATTCACGTGCAGTTGAACCACCGTTCCGATCGCGTGAGAGTTCGAAAAGGTGCCCACCAAATCCAAGGTCAACCGATTGGCATCATTTCCATTGGTGTTGCGCAGCACCTGAGCATGGGCCGAGTTGCCATGACCCAAAACATCCGGGACTCGATCATTGTCCAAATCAAACCTACCCAAGCAATACAATTGAAATTGCTCATTGGGCCAGTCTTCAATGGCATCAACAAAGCCATTCCCCTGGTTCATGTAGAGGTGGTTGTCGTAGGGGTTGGAGTTGGGAAACCGATAAGTGGCCACCATCATGTCCAACAACATGTCACCATCAACATCCAAAGCACAGGTTCCCCATCCGTATTGCATCGAGGCCACGCCAGCGAGCTCTGCCACATCGTAATAGAATCCTCCATTGTTTCTCAGAAACATGTTTGGATTGCCTTCAATGTTGGTCATGTACATGTCGAAGTCACCATCGTTGTCGTAATCCAATAAGGTGGCCGACATGGCTTCAATGGCGACAGCAGCACCCACATCACCTGCGATGTCATAGAAAGTACCATCTCCCATGTTTTGGTAGAGTGAATTGATGAAGACACTGCGGTCATTGATCACCCACAAATCATCGAGGCCATCTTCATTGAAGTCAAACCAAGCACCCTGAAAACTGTGCTTCAATTGGTTGCCCACACCCGCAAATTCCGTCACATCCTCGAACACACCCTCTCCGTCGTTATTGAACAGGAAGTTTTCAAAACCTTCCCCTTCATCCACGCCGTGATAACTGCACACATAGATGTCCAAATCCCGATCGTTGTCATAATCTCTTGCGGAGAAACCCCGGATTTGCCAACCATCATGCATTGGCAATCCACGCAATTGAGCTTCTTCAACCAGGCTGCCATCTTCCTGTTGAACATAGAGGAACATGGCAATGTCCATGACACCAACGAAAAGATCCAAGTCCCCGTCATTTTCAATGTCCACCCACAAAACTGCTTTGGCTTCATTGTCATGCTCCAGCACCAAATGCTCCGTGGGGCCATCGGGGCCGCCTAAATAAAGAGATACATTTCCGTTGGAACTGGCAGCTGTGACGTCATCCCATCCATCCCCATTGAAATCCACCATGCTCAGTCCACATCCAAACCAACTGGCAGAGGTAGAGGCAGAAATCAGATTTGAAATGGAGACGTCGTCGAACTGAGCCGAGGCGTTGAACCCAAGGGCAAATGCAAAATACAAGGCGAAGCCAAGCGGCTTGTGCACAGTTGAGAACATAAATAAACAGACAGGTGTACCCTTCGACGGAAAAAGCCCGAAAAGGTTGCCTTTAACCTGCGCCATTTGTTGTCAATGACAATAACTGGGGCACCAATGCCACTTCACCGTCATTGACAATCACCTGATCGGCCAGCCGCCGCTTTCTCTCTTCTGGCCATTGCAAAGCCATGCGCCTCTCCATGTCTTCAATTGTCATGCCCATTCGAGACATGATCCTTGACTTCCGAATCTCCAATGGGGCAGACACCAACCAAACCTGATCACATTGCTTGAAGGCTCCAGATTCAAACAAAATGGCAGCCTCCTTGAAGACCCGACGATGGCCAAGTGAAACTTGCATCTTTCGCCATTTCTCGAAATCTTGGCGCACAGCAGGGTGAACCATCTCATTTAAATCGCGGGTGGCCTCTGGCGAATGGAAGGCCAATTTGGCCAGAGCTGCCCGGTCAATGTCTCCCTTTGATGTGAAAACAGCCTCGCCAAATCGGTCCATCACAGCCTGACGCAGGGCCATGTCTGAGTCGTAAAGTCCTTTGGCCGCTCGGTCAGAATCGTACACCACATGGCCCAGTGTTTTGAGGACCTTCGATACCGTCGATTTCCCAGCTCCCATGCCCCCAGTCAATCCGATTGTGATGCAATCTTGACCACGGCTGTCCTTGGAAGGTTCAGAAGCTGTCGATAAAGCCATGTTGCAATATTCGGACTATCACAGCAGAAGCCACCATTTTTGCACCATGACTCACCTGATTGCCCCGTCCTTGCTCGCAGCCGACTTTGGACATTTGGCCAGAGATGTACAAATGGTTGAAAGCAGTCAGGCAGATTGGCATCACATCGATGTCATGGACGGACTGTTTGTTCCCAACATCAGTTACGGCATGCCTGTGATTGCCGCCATTGGACGCCACGCCAACAAGCCATTGGATGTCCATCTAATGATCCAGGATCCCGACAGGTACATTTCCACATTTGCAGAATTGGGTGCTTCGGTCCTCACCGTGCACGAAGAAGCCTGCACGCACCTTCACCGCACCCTGGCTTCGATCAGGGAAGCAGGCATGAAGGCCGGCGTTGCGCTCAACCCTCACACCCCGCTGCACGCCATTCAAGAGGTCTTGGGCCAATTGGACCTGGTCTGCCTGATGAGCGTGAACCCAGGTTTTGGCGGTCAGAAGTACATCCCTGAAACCTTGAATAAAGTGGAGCGTTTGGCAGCCATGCGACAGGAGCACTCCGCCCAATTCTTGATTGAGGTCGATGGGGGGGTGGGTCGCTCCAATGCGGGCAGCCTCGTTCAAGCCGGAGCCGATGTTTTGGTCGCCGGCTCCTCTGTTTTCAAGGCCCAAGACCCCATGGCTGAGGTGGAATGGCTCAAGTCGGTGACGGGCTAAAGCCCAGTCCCTGAAAAGGCTGAGTCCAAAAGCTGATGAACTGAATCAAGTCCGTTAGGGCGCAAGCCCAATGACTCAATACATGGAGTGAAACAGGG
>CALKHD010000226.1 GCA_938092195.1 uncultured Flavobacteriales bacterium
GCTGAGCACGAGCCGCCGCAAACACCCAAAGCGTCGAGTTGGTTGCCGTCGCAGTCGCAGGCGGCAGGGGGGATGTTGGAGCATCCGCATTCATAAATGGCGCCAGGTCCGTTGCAGATCTCGCAGTCATCAAGTTGGCCAACGCAGTCGTCTACGTCATCGCAGATGCCGTCGCTGTCGGCATCGGCTGAGCAATCGCCACCACAGTTGCCAAGGGCGTCGAGCTGGTTTCCGTCACAGTCGCAGTCTCCAGCCGGGATGCCAGAGCATCCGCAGTCGTAGATGGCGCCAGGGCCGTTGCAGATCCCGCAGTCATCGAGTTGGCCGACGCAGTCGTCCACGTCATCGCAGATGCCATCGCTGTCGGCATCAGCTGAGCAATCACCGCCACAGTTGCCGAGTGCGTCGAGTTGGTTTCCGTCGCAATCGCAGTCTCCAGCCGGGATGCCTTCTCCTCCACAGTTTCCACAAACATCGAGCTCAAGGCAGCTGCCATCGTCTTCGGAAGCACTTGAGTCATAGTTGCACGCTGCGTCATCGGTGCACCCAAAAGTGGGAATGGCCAAGTCGAGGTAAATCGCTGAGCTTTGATCGCCTTCGAGGAAAATCTGAACGTGAAGATTGCCGCTCAAGACACCATTTGTGGTGAGCTGAGCGATCAGCACACGCTGATTTGAATCGGCGTTTCCATTGGTGTAGCTGGCCTGAGTAAACCAAGTTCCACCTGTGTTGTCGGTGAGGTTGAATCCAGATCCCAGCGCGCCTGATCCCGGTTCAAAAAGGGGTTTCCAAGGGTTGGTGGAGGATTGCAATGTCAAAATCTCACCTTCGCCATTGGCAGAGGAGGGAGGGCCATCTATGCCAATGGTGACGTAGCTGTCGTATTCATTGGAGGGGTAAGCAGGCCAGGCGCCTTCGATGACTCCTGCAGATGTGACGCTTCCCAGTGGCGAGGATTGAAAAAAGTTTCCTGTGGTCAACAGCTGGGCTGGTGAGGATTCATTGCCAAAGACAGCCGATAGTTTGTCATTCGGGTTGCCCATCGTGACAAAGAGCTGGTAACAATTGAAACCGGTGAGGTCAGCGTCTGCGAGTGGGCCAATGTCAGTGGCCAAGGTTTCGATCTCAATGGAGTATTCCGAAGGGTCGATGGTGGTAACATTCGACCAAATGACGTTTTGATGAAAATCGTCAATGCTTTGAGCATTGGCCAAAACAGAGATAAAAGCGGTACATACCGCTAATAATAATCTCCTGAATTGAAGAAGTGACATTTGGTTTGGTTAGGAACAACAAGGTCTAAAATATTATGGCCAATCCTGTCTACGTTCACGAATTCGACGTGTCCGGTTTGCTTGCCATCTTGCACGAATGCGTGTCCTTCACTTTGCGAGTTGGTATCCAAATGAGATACACCCTCAGTTGGGCAACTTTGTTCGGAGGCACATTCGAGCTGTTGCAGATGAAACTTCCAGTGTCGTTTTGCATGCGTGGCCGGGGGTTTCCGGCCATTTGAACAAGGATTCCTGGACGTTTGGAAACGGCTTGGAGCAGGACTTGAAAGAAACCCTTGTCCCGGTCAGGAACCTTCCTCCAAGGCGTTGGAGAACCGAGCGAGGGTATAATCGAATTTGTGAATGCATGGATAAGGCGGGGCAACAACCTGACTTGATTCATTTGCACATCGCAGCAGATGCTGCTTCCTCTGCGGTTCAATGGGCGGACAGGTGGGGAGTCCCTTTGGTGGTCTCCGAACATTGGACGGCGTACCACGCAGAAAACAAACGGTCTTTCCGATCAGAAGAAGAGGCAGGGGTGCGGGCTGCATTGCGCGCAGCTTCCTTGCATTTGCCGGTTTCTTCCCATTTGGGAAGGGCCATGTCTCGCTTTGCCCCAGGTGTGGATCAACAGGTGATTCCAAATGTGGTTGAACCCTGTTTTTCGTTGCCACAAAAGCCCCGTGCTCGTGATGGATCTTTGCGACTGTTGCACGTGAGTTCGTTGCTGGATGACCACAAGAACATCAAAGGCATGTTGCGAGCCTTGGCAGATGCAGCCACGCGGGGTGCAGATTTTGTGGTTCAGGTGATCGGTGGAGCAGGGGCAGGAAAGTTGGAAATCCCCGGGTTCGAAAATCTGGTCGGTCAGCTTGGGCTGCAGGGGCGAATTGAATTCACGGGACCTGCATCACCCTTTGATGTGGCCGCGGCGATGCAGAAGTCGGATGCCTTGGTGCTCTTTAGCCGCTACGAAAATTTGCCCTGTGTTCTTCTGGAAGCTTGGAGCACTGGACTTCCTGTGATGGCCACAAATGTGGGCGGGGTGGGAGAACACTTGGAGGGGCGCCCAATGTTGGGCACCCTGATTCCGAATGAAGACGAAAAGGCCTTGAGCGATGCGATTCTCGCGTTTGACCAGCGGAAAAAGTCGGGTGAACTGACCCATGAGAAGGAGACGGCAGATTATGCCAGTGCTCGGTTCACCACTTCGGCGGTGGGAGCGCGCATCCTTCAGGCTTATCGATCCGTCTTGCGGTAAGCGGGGGGGAGGTCAACTCCATTCACGAAGTCGGTGAACACCTTCAATCCATCGGCTGTGTTGGCTCCACTGAAGTCACCTTGGCGCAGGTCGTCAGGCGAAATGAGGGCGTTGAAGGAGATCAGCATGGGGCCTGCGATGGGTAAGTATGACCAATGCCAGCGCTCCATTTCATAGCCGGTTCTGCCCGTGCTTTTATCGTCATAGACCTGATGAAATCCAAAGTCGCGGGCATGGGCATTGAGCCATGCATAAATGACTTCTCCTTCTCCGGACTCGAACCAGTCGTTTTCGAAAGAGTTCAGGTCAATGTCGGTGCCCCAATGGTGGCGTGAAGCTCCTGGCATGGCGCTGTAGGTCAGGATGTCACGGGCTTTGTCTACGGCTTGCCAACCCATGTATTGGGGGCGTGACCACTTGCGTTCCCAGATGCCGCGTTGGTATTCAAAGTTTCGGGTGGCACTGCGGATGAGGAGTTGCACACCGTCTTCCGCTGCAGCTGTCCTCATGCGGCCATAGGCGGAAAGCGCTTCGGTCCTTAGGTAAATGTTGTCCTTGTCGGTCCAGGTCACAGGAACCCGTTCAAAATCAGGATGAACTGATGGGTCAAACTGGCCAAGCAATTCATGTTTGGGCCAGCGATCTCCAACCTCAAGTTGACTGTGCTCTGAAGGAGAGGTGTGGGTGAACTCTGCTGAGGCTCTGTCATGAAGCCCGGACTCCACAGCTGGCTGTGCAGCGGGTTCCGCGCAACCCCATAGAAGGGTCATGGCCAGCGTGGGAAACGCTGTCCGGATCAATGCAGGCCTTTTTCCGCGAGCCAACGCTCCGCATCCAAGGCAGCCATGCATCCGGTACCCGCCGCTGTAATGGCTTGGCGGTAGGTTTTGTCGCAGGCATCGCCGCTCCAAAAAACGCCTTCGGCATTGGTGTACGAGGAGCCTGGCTTGGCTGCAATAATGTAGCCTTCTGCGTCCAAATCAACCTGTCCCGAGAAGATGTCTGTGTTGGGCTTGTGGCCAATGGCGAGGAAGAACCCGGTCACATCGAGTGTAGATTCCTCTGTGGTCACGTTGTTGATTACCCGTGCTCCTTCCACTTGTTCTGCACCCAGGATGTCTACGGTTTCAGTGTTGTAGTGGATCTCGATGTTGTCCATGCCCTTGACGCGGTGTTGCATCGCTTTGGAGGCGCGCATCTCGTCGCGACGGACGAGCATGTGCACCTTTGTGCACAGCTTGGCCAGGTAGCTCGCTTCTTCGCAGGCGCTGTCTCCAGCACCCACCACGGCGACCTCTTGACCACGATAGAAGAACCCATCGCAGACGGCGCACGCAGAAACACCGCCACCATTGAGTCGAAGGCGGGTCTCGCTTTCCAGTCCCAGCCATTTGGCGGAAGCTCCGGTAGAAATGATCACAGAATCTGCACTCAACACGTGCTTTCCCTCTTCGATTTCCACCAACTTCTTGTCGCCGCTAAAGTCCACTTTGGTGACCCAGCCTGTGCGAACGTCCGTGTCGAAGCGCTTGGCTTGGTTCTCCAAGTCCACCATCATGGCAGTGCCATTGATCCCTTCAGCGTAGCCGGGGAAGTTGTCGACGTCTGTCGTTTCGGTGAGCTGTCCGCCGGGTTGCATTCCCTGGTAGAGAACGGGCTTCATGTCCGCGCGAGCGGCATAGATGGCGGCTGTATATCCTGCGGGACCCGATCCAATGATCAGGCACTTGACGTGTTCCTTGGCTTCCATAGGGGGCAAATTTACTGACCGGGACTCAGGTCTGAACCGCTCTGCTGGACCTTTTCGCTCAACTCGAGCATCTTGTCCCACAGGTTGTCCTCGGGCGGAGGTGCGATGATGCGAATCACTTCGCGTCGCGTGGGGTGAATAAACTCGATTCGACGGGCGTGCAGATGAATCGATGCATTGTCGTTGGTGCGCCTTGCGCCGTATTTGATGTCCCCTTTGATGGGGCAATCCAAGGAGGCGAGGGTGACCCTGATTTGGTGGTGGCGTCCAGTTTTGGGCTGCACCTCCACAAATGTGTAGTGGTCTCCTTTCCCAAGGATTTGGTATTTGAGCTCGGATTCCTTGCGTCCGTCTCCGGGGCCACTGTGGGCGTAACTCTTGTTGCGCTCTTGGTTTTTCTTCAGCCAATTGACCACGTGGCCTTGCTGTTCCGGCGGAGTGCCTTTGACCACCGCCCAGTAGGTCTTGGCAACTTCGCGGTTCTTGAAAGCCTTCATCATGCGGCTCAGGGCCTTGGATGTCTTGGCATACAGGATCACGCCGCTGACGGGTCGGTCAATTCGGTGGATGGTGCCCAGCCAGGCTTCACCGGGCTTGCTGTACTTGACCCTCAGGTACTCGCGGATCACATTGTCCAGGGTGCGGTCGTTGGTGATGTCGCCTTGGACAATGTCGCTGGACCGCTTGTTCACCGCAATGATGTGGTTGTCCTCAAAAAGGACCTCCAGGTTTTCTGGGGTGCTCATTACAATGGGCACCTTGGGTTTGTGGGCGAAGGTTTTGCCCTCGGCCATCAGTACTGCTCGTTTTCGTTGGGGAAATCCTTGGCGCGAACGTCCGAGACGTACTGCCCGATGGCGTCGTGCATCTGCTGACCCATGTCCAAGTACCGGCGCAAGAAGCGCGGTGAAAAGTCTTGGGTGATGCCCAGCATATCGGGCAACACGAGCACCTGTCCATCGCACCCTGCGCCCGCGCCAATGCCAATGGTGGGCACGTGCAGGCTCTCGCTGACGGCCGTGGCCAAAGCGGCAGGCACTTTTTCGAGCACGAGGCTAAAGCAACCGATTTCTTCGAGGAGCTTGGCGTTGGCCTTGAGCTCATTGGCTTCCTCTTCTTCTTTGGCCCGAACGGTGTAGGTGCCAAACTTGTAAATGCTCTGCGGGGTGAGTCCCAGGTGGCCCAT
>CALKHD010000227.1 GCA_938092195.1 uncultured Flavobacteriales bacterium
CCAAATCGGATTCGCTGTTGGGCATGACATAAACATGAGCAGAGGCCGACTGCTGCCCCTCGCTCCAGTGGTGATCATAGGGTTCAGAAGGAAGAGACAGCCATGGGGGAGAAGTGGGCAAAGGAGGAGGACACCATTGAGCCAAACTCAAAGAAGGCAGCGAATGCAGGGCCAGGAACAAGAAAGAAAAGGCCAGTGAACGGCGTTTAAAGAGCAGTTGTAAGTGTTTCATGAAGGTTGAATTGCCGGCCTTCCCTGATCGGCGCATTCACTCATTCAAAGACAAAGGGAGCTTGGGAAGATTTAAATTGGAAGAGGGTGTCCAAATGAGGCGAGCCCTGATTCGCCCGGTAGCATCTGATTCTCAGAGGCCCCAATGGCCCGCATGGCAGCATCGACCGAAGTGGAATCAAGGTTTGGTGTTGTGCGGGTGCCCATCCCGATTGTCCCAAATGATCCCACCTCATCCATCCAGAGAGGGTCGCTTGATTCCAGAGACCCGACCAGCAAAATTCACCTTGGGTGAACTGGTCTGCAAAGTGGTGACGATGGGACTCCATGCCGCTGGGACTTGGAAGGCTTAGGAGAATCACTTGAGGGGTGGTTGAGGGCTTTTCTTTTCGCCATTCAAAAGCCGTCCACTCAGGGTCGCAAGTGCACGCGAGGCCCTCTGCGTCGGTCCACACGGTGGGGCCGTATTCTCTCCATGGGGACAGGCCATTGTACCGAGTTCGCATGGTGGTCAAAGGCATGTTAGAGATGGCCTGTCCGGTGCAATTTTCGAGGGTGATGCACCGTTTTTCTGGACTCGACTCCGCGGTGCAGGAGTTCAAAATCAGCAACGCAATAAGGGCCTGACACAAAGGGAGAATTCGCATGAGGCAACAATGCGGGAGAGAAGAAGAATAAAACTCCCGGTTATCCATTCTAAATAGGCAGTCGCAAAACCGCGGCGCGGGTTATTTTCACGTCATGCAGGAGAAAGGTTTAGGGACTTTTGCCGTTTTTATGACGGCCATCTCGACCATCCTTGGTGCGATCTTGTTTTTGCGATTTGGCTTCGCCGTTGCCCACGTGGGTTTGCTGTGGACCATGGCCATCATCGTGTTGGGTCATTTGGTGACCATCCCGACAGCGCTGGCCGTCGCTGAGATTGCGACCAATCAAAAAGTGGAGGGAGGCGGAGCCTATTACATGATCAGCCGGTCATTTGGGCTGTCCATCGGAGGCGCCATTGGCATCGCGTTGTTCTTGAGCCAGGCCATCAGCGTGGCGTTCTACATCATCGCTTTCACGGTGTCCACACGAGACTTGTTGGCATGGCTGGAGGTCAGCCATGGTGTGGTGGTTTATCCATGGCAAGTGAATTATGGGTTTATGGCCCTTTTGACCCTGCTGATGCTCACCAAAGGGGCGCAAGTGGGTGTCAAAGCCTTGTATGGTGTGGTGGCCGTTTTGGTGGTCGCTTTGCTTAGCTTTTTTGCTGGCTCAGGAGAACCACAAGCCGAACTCGACATTCTGAGAACCATCGATGAGACCCTGTTGACCTCGGACGGTCGCTCCATCACTCGGTACAGTTTCATTGAGGTGTTTACGTTCATTTTCCCAGCATTTACAGGCATTGCGGCAGGTCTCGGGTTGAGTGGAGATTTGAAGGAGCCCGCCAAGGCCATTCCCCGCGGTACACTTTGGGCGACCATGGTGGGCATTGTGGTGTACATCGCCGTGGCCTTGAAATTTTGGGTCAGCGCATCGCCTGAGCAGTTGGCTTCGGACCAACTCTACATGGAGGCCATCGCCATTTGGCCTCCGCTGATTCCATTGGGTTTGGCAGCAGCAGCGGTGTCCAGTGCCCTTGGCAGTGTCATCATCGCGCCCAGAACCTTGCAAGCACTGGCCTTGGATCGAATCTTTCCCAAAGCCATCGGCCTGCGGTTAAAGCGCGGAAGGAAGTCTGACAACGAGCCCGTGGTGGCCAGCATTGTGACCTGCGTCATTGGCTTCTTCTTTGTGTCACTTGGCGACATCAACGCCGTGGCGGAAATCATATCGATGTTCTTCATGGTGACCTATGGCGCCATTTGTCTGGTGAGTCTGTTCGAGCATTTTGCTGCCAGCCCCAGCTATCGACCCACTTTCCGTTCGCACTGGCTCTTGAGTCTGGTGGGGGCAGTGACTTGCTTTTACCTGATGTTCTTGATGAACTTCAGCTACGCATTGGGCAGCCTCATCATCATGGGTGCCATTTATGCGGGGCTGTCTCGTCGAGGCGAGCGGGGCATGGTGGCTTTGTTCAGGGGCATGTTGTTCCAGCTGAGCCGCTATTTGCAGCTGACCCTTCAGCGCAGAGACCGTGCAGAGTTGGACAGAAAGGATTGGAGGCCCATGGTGCTCGGAGTCAGCCGGGACACCTTCCGGAGACCGGGAGCATTTGACATGGTGCGGTGGTTGGCCCATCGGCAAGGGTTCGGCACTTATGTCCATTTGATAGAAGGTCGATTGGATTCACGGACTTTCCGCAGCTCCATCCGGGCCAAGCAAGGGTTGGCCGACATGGGCAGGGCGGTCAAAAGCCGTGTGAGCATGTCCACCATCGTGTCGCCTTCCTACACTTCGGCCATTGCCCAATGCGTCCAGCTGCCAGGAATCAGTGGGCAAGGCAACAATGCGATTCTGTTGGAATACATCGATGAGCAGCCTCAGAGTGCCCAAGAGTTGGTGGCCAACTACGATTTGCTGCGGGGCTCGCAATTGGACCTCTGCTTGCTTCGGTCCAGCTTCCGAGGCTTTGGAGAGAGAAGGGCCTTGCACGTTTGGATCACCCCCGAGGATTCAGCCAATGCCAACCTGATGATTTTGATGGCGTACGTCTTGCAGGGGCATCCCGATTGGAGGGACTCCCACATTCAGGTGTTCTCCATCTACAGAGACGGTGACAGAGCCATCAAGGAGCAGGCATTGCGCGATTTGGTTCAGGCAGGCCGCGTCCCCGTGAGTCAGCAGAACATCGAGATGGTGGAGGAAATGCCGGGTGATCAGCGTGAAATGCTCATCGATGAGCGAAGCAAGTTTGCCGACCTCACGTTCATCGGCTTCAACGATGCGGACATCCGCAAGGAGGGGGTGGGCATTTTTGAAGCGCATCACGGGATTGGCAACATTCTGTTTGTGGATGCCCACGATGAAATTGCCTTGGATTGAACCAGCCATGATCAAACGTTACCACATCGTGAATGGCCCCAACCTCAATTTGTT
>CALKHD010000228.1 GCA_938092195.1 uncultured Flavobacteriales bacterium
CAGGCTTTGGCCAAAGGTTGGCCGTTGTACCTCTCCACCAAGAACACCATCCTCAAAGCCTACGATGGCCGTTTCAAGGACATCTTTCAAGAGGTGTTTGATGCGGAGTTCAAGTCTCAGTTTGAAGAGGCGGGTATCACCTACGAGCACCGTTTGATCGACGACATGGTCGCTGCGGCCATGAAGTGGAACGGAGGATTTGTCTGGGCGTGCACGAACTACGACGGAGACGTGCAGTCCGACACCGTGGCCCAGGGCTTTGGCTCGCTCGGTTTGATGACGTCAACCCTGGTCACACCCGATGGCAAGACCATGGAGGCCGAAGCGGCTCATGGAACGGTGACCCGTCACTATCGCCAGCACCAGCAGGGAAACAAAACCTCCACCAATCCCATTGCCAGCATCTTCGCTTGGACGCGTGGTTTGGACTTCCGAGGCAAGCTCGATGGCAACGATGCCCTGCGCAACTTCGCTCAAACGTTGGAGCAGGTCTGCATCGATGTTGTCGAGGGTGGTCGTATGACCAAGGACCTGGCTTTGTTGATTCACGGCAAGGACATGACGCAAGAACATTGGCTCACCACCGAGGAATTCCTCGATGCCATTGACGGAGAGCTCAAAGGCCGCATGGCTTAAGAGCGATCAGCAAATCAAACGAAAAGAGGCCCCGAGGGGCCTCTTTTTTATGCTTCTAGTTTTTTCAAGCAAAGCATGAGTTCATCAAACTCCAAATCGAGAATTTCCCATTTGGCTTGGAGGTCATCTTCGTCTAAGGTTCGCAATGCGTATTCCAAGCTTAGTGCACCCCATTGTTGCAAAGACGGACCCAGTGCATGACGGGTGTCTGAAATGGTGCCCATGTCTCCAGATGAAACGGCTTTTGTGAGTTTTTTTTGACCCGATTCAAATGTGCGAATGGTGATGGCCACAAACTCCTTCCAATCATCAGAAGCTTCTCCAAATAGACCCTTGAAGTAGGCGGGGTCAAATTCTGTTTCAGTCTTGCTCATGGATGTATTCAATCAAAAAATCCTTCATCTGTTGAGGGGTGATGGGCTTGGTAAGAACCCCTTTAAACCCAAGTTCCAAATACGACGCTTGGTCACCTTCGCTGCCGTGTGCGGTAAAGGCATGAATGGGGACGGGCTCCAAGTTCAAAGCTTGGATTTTATGAAAGGCTTCAATTCCATCCATGATGGGCATTTGAATGTCCATGAGGATGATGTCGAATTTTTGCTTCTTCACCAAATGAATCGCTTCCATGCCACCGTTGGCCATCGTTAATTGGATGCCCCAGGTTTTGCACATGGCTTTCATCACCATTTGGTTGGGAATCATGTCTTCGACATAGAGCAATCGAATCCCGGATATTTTTGATGGGACGTCATTCGAATGTGTCGAGGGTGCAGCCTCCTTTTCAGAAGTGAGGGGGACATTGATTTCAAACTTGAAGGATGATCCTCGGTTGGGTTCGCTTGAGATTTGCAATTTTGAGTCCATCAAGGTCAGCAGATTTCCAACAATGCCAAGGCCCAGACCGGTTCCGCCAAACTTTCTCGAAATCCCTGTGTGCGCCTGGTGAAATGGCTGCAGAATGTGATTGAGGTTCTCCTGGGAAATGCCAATTCCAGTATCCCGAACTTCGAATTGGATCAGGGCTTGGTTGTCTTGGGTTTCGGACTCAACAATGAGTTCGACCTCTCCTTTTTCGGTGAATTTGAACGCGTTGGACAACAAATTGGAAAGAACTTGATTCAAGCGCACCGTGTCCATCATCACGGCCGTGCCATTGCAACCTTTGATCGTTTTGATGAATTCGACATCGGGGTTCCTTTTCTCTTGGTCCACGCGATTCAGACCGTCTAAATATTGAGCGAGGTCAGTAGGGACGGGGTCCAATGTCAGTTTTCCGGCTTCGGCTTTGGCGAAATCCAACAAGTCATTGACCAGGCTGAGCAAATGTCTAGACGACGAGCGAATGTTGGAAGCATATTCGACTTGCTCGTTTACATTTTTGTCATCGTTGAGCAATTCTGCCAGCACGATGATGCTGTGCAAGGGTGTTCTGATTTCGTGGCTGATGGTGGCGAGGAATTCATCCTTGGCTTTGAGTGCAGCCTCCAACTCTAATTGAATGTCCTTGAGCTGGGTAATGTTAAATCCATAGGTCAGCAGAAGACTTTCTTCACCAACAGAAAATTTGTGCCTTCCAATGAGAAATTTTTCGGGCTTGCCATTTACTTGAAAAGTGCGTTCCACCTTTCTGACCTGCTCTCCGTTGTAGCCTGCCCTGTCTAATGCCATGCTCTCCTGAACCCAGTCTTCGGTGAACACCTCGTGTTCTTCCTTGCCGATCAAGTCTCCCCGCACCTTGCCCAAGACTTCGCAGGCGTAGTCATTGATGAACGTAAACCGCAATTTTTCGTCTTTCAAGCTGGCCATCATAGGCAGGCCGTTGAGCAGGGTGGCGTTGAGCTCACGCTCTCTTTCCAGAGCCAAAGTGAGCTGTTTGGATTCTGTGATGTCTCGAATGAAGCTGGAGAACACCACCTCATTGTTGATTTGGACCTGGGTGATGTACAAGGCGATGTCAAAGACTTCGCCGTTTTTTCTCAAGCCCTGGATTTCAAAGGTTTGATTCATCACTGGACCATGCCCAGTTGAATGGTAATGGTCCATGCCATTGTTGTGGGCGTCTCTGTATTTGTGCGGAATGATCAGGTCTGATAGCTTCTGGCCAATGGCCTCTTCGCGAGACCAACCAAAGATGCTCTCAGCTTTGCGATTCCACTCCACGATGTTGGATTGACCGTCTGCCAAAATCATGGCGTCTAAGGCCGATTCAATCACGCTTCCAAACAGGTTTTGACTGTCTTGGAGTTCTTCAAAAGTCTTCCTCAAATCTTGGGTCTGCCTTTGAATCTCTTTTTCCATGCCGCGGGTCAGTTCGGCATTGGTTGTTCTTTGTTCCAATAGGCCTTTTCGCAGCTGTTCCAAGGCGATATTAAGTGAACGGATTTCTCGAATGTTGGACTCGTTTTTGACCGGAAAGTCCAATGCGCCTTGGCCCAAGGTTTCGGCGGTGGATTCAAGTTTGATCAAAGGCCGGGCAACTTGGACTCGCAAGAAGAAATTGAGAAGAATGACCCCCGCCATGACCACCACCAGGCCCAAGTAGAGTGGCCAGTTGAGTTTGAACAATTCGTCATTGATGAAGTCCTCTGACCCTTTGATGAAAACCTTTCCGCTGAGCCCTTCTGAAGAGAACGGAGCCTCCACCATCAAAGGACTTTCATGCGAACGGATCAATTCCTGGGTAGTCAATCCGATGGGAATGCTCACCAGGTTTGAGTCGCCATCAAATAGAATCCCACCAAACTCCAAATTTTCTCGGTCTCTGATGAGCTCGAAATAGCGGTCTGCAGAGGCGATATCGTTGTTGGACAATGCAATTTCAATGGCCAGAGCCACCGTTTCTGCAATCAATTGAAGTTCCTCTTTTTGAAAAGTGTTCAGGCTGTTTTCCTGCTGTTTGGGCGTGTAAAGGCCCACCACACCAGTCAGCAATGCCGCCATGACCAGAAACGGCCCCCAAATTCTGGGTGCCAATGAGTTGCTGAACTTCATTGAATTTGCAACCGGAATTCTTCTGGGCCTTCGGTAAAGTGCAGGATGCCAACGGCACCTACATGGCTGCTGACATAACGAATGATTTCTAGTTCATTGGCCACGAAAACAGGTGCGTTCGCCCTGCCCTGGAATACATGAGAAAGCCAGTGTTTTTGATAGTCAAAGCCGTCCGAGTCCAAGGCCCAATTGGCCGTTTTTTCGAAGGATTCGGTCTTGTTGAAAGGCAAAACCACCGTCACCGGTTTGTCGTTGTCCCAAAAAGAGCGCTCTCCAATGAAGATGTCTTGAATTTGATCGGTCTGCCATTGATCTGCGCCGGTTGAATTGGCGATGACAATGGGTTCTTGGCCGCTTACAGAAAGCGCGCCAAATAGAAAGAAAGGGAGGAGCCAGTTGCGCATCAGAAAAGGCAGTAGGCAATGCGGAGTTTCAATTCTGTGTTTTCGCCTGACGAAATTTCTCGTCCTGGCGCACTTGAATTGCGTTCAATCTGTACTTGTGTTTTCAGCAGTGGGCTGAATTCGTGTTGCCAGCCCAGTCCAGCGCGCGTGAGTTGATTGGATTTGATGTGCAAGTCTCTCTCTTCATAGTCTGTTCGGTCGTAGATGACATAAAGCCGGTCTCGCTTGCTGATTTTGTATCCCGCGTACAAAAACAAGGTGGTGTTCGCTGACTTGCCCAAGGTGTCCAATCCTGCCGTGAGTTCGGGGTCATTGCCTTCACGAAGTTCAGTGCTGTTGAGGGTGGCCTCAAATAAAACTTCCCATTTCCCTTTGTTGTGGTAAACGCTGAAGTTGTAAAATTCAAAGTCCAAGTCCACGGGGTGCCAGTTGGCTTCACCAACGCTGTAGTGGAAGGGGCCTGAATGTCCTGCATGAGATCCAGCTTCGTTTTCGTACAACACATCGCGGTACGCACTGAGGCTAATGCGAGTCCGTTTGGCTGGCCTGATGTGAATGGCTGCAGTGACTGATTTCTGGAAATTTTCGTCGTTGAGGTCATTGGATGTCACTCCATTTCCAATGACCAAATCGTAGCCAAAGTTGAGTTTGCCAATGTTCTGCCCTTGCAACCGAAGTCCGAGGGTGTGAATGGGGATGCTGATGCCAAAGGATTGTGGGCGATCAATGGTGGGGAAGAACAGCCGTCCATGGTGGTAGACATCATTCCAGTAGTTGACTGGAGTGTGCATTTTTCCCACGATGAGACTCAGCCACTCGCGGTACTCATACTTGATG
>CALKHD010000229.1 GCA_938092195.1 uncultured Flavobacteriales bacterium
ACCAGCTCGGCGATTTGGGCCGTAATAGCTGTTGTCCCATCCGGTCAGAACCATGGGCAGTACCGACCATTCGCTGGGTAAATCTTGCGCTTGGAGGCTCTCGATCATGGCCGGTCGATGTCGGTCGGCCAGGGCGTGAACCAGTTTGAACCGCATCATGCCCTCTTCTAAGATTCGCCCCAACGCGCGGTCGGCGTGGTGCTCGGCCAGCGGCAGGTTCTCCAACTCCGCAATCAAGGTTTCGGCCCACGGACTCACAGGCCGCCAGTGGTTCACCGTCAGTTGGGGGGTCATGGGGGTGGTGAGGCACCCTGGCTCGATCTTTTCCAAATCAAAGGCCCACGGCCTGTCCTCCAAGTCGGACACCATGACTGCCCATCGCTGCAAATCGGGTTGTGCAACCACAGGGTTCTTGGACATCAAAACGAGGCCCAAACAAATAACAGCCATTGACCGGGTCAGTATCAGCATATTCGGACACGAAGATGCGGGCCTTCCACTTTAACTTCTACACCCAACCACCTGTTGTTCTGCCCATGTCTTCGAAATCCATCCACCATGTGGAAATGCGTGAGCGCATTTTGGCGTTGGAAAAGCAGGTGGCCAAACTCCAGGCCAAACAGCTGAATTACCAGGGAATCCTCGAGAACATGGAGCTCGGGATTTTGGAGGTGGACCTGGAAGAACGCATCGTGAAGGCGTACCCCAAATTCTGTGAGCTTTTGGGCTATACCGAGGAGGAGTTGATGGGAAAAAAGGCCTCTGAAATGCTGTTGGATCAGGAGCTCCATGAGCAAATGGACAAGCAGACATTGGCCCGCAACAATGGAGAGTCGGGACTTTATGAAGTGCCTGTCAGAACCAAGTCAGGAGAGGTGAAGTGGTTGCTTATCAGCGGCGTTCCCGTGCGAAATTCCAAGGGAGAAATCGTGGGCTCCATGGGAACCCACTACGACATCAGTGAGCGAAAGCGAGACGAAGAAGCCTTGATGCTGGCCAAGTTTGAAGCTGAGAGCGCGCGTCAGGCAGAGCGCGAATTCTTGACCAAAATGAGCCATGAAATCCGCACCCCCATGAATGCCATCATGGGCATGTCAGTGCTCATGAGTGAGACGGGCTTGGATGCCGAGCAAAGAAAATTGCTCAATGGTATCCAGCATGGGAGCGCCCTTCTTCAGCGCATGCTCGATGGTGTCATGGACCTGTCCAAATTGGAGGCCAATCAAATGGAGTGCCGGTTGGAAGCTGCAGAATTGGCGCCCCTTTTTGAAGCTGTCGTGGCTTCATTTGAACCGCTTCTGCAAGAAAAAGGTGTGTCGCTTGGCTGTTCTTTGGCGCCGGAGTTGAATGGCAGGTTCATGGTGGATGGCCCCATTCTTTCCCGCGTGCTCATGAACATCATTGGGAATGCGGCCAAGTTCACGGCCAAAGGTTCCATTGAAGTATCGGCCCAATGGAACCAAGATGGGAAGGGAGAAGATGGGCGCCTGGACGTGCAAGTGAAGGACTCAGGAGTGGGCATCGAGGCTTCAGATGTAGAACACATTTTTGGCCGTTTTAAACAGGCTTCCAACCGCAAAGTTGAACACGGTGGGACGGGTCTTGGCTTGACCATTGTCAAGGAACTGTGTCAGTTGCATGGAGGTGATGTCTCCGTGGAAAGCACGTTGGGAAAGGGCAGCACATTCTTGTTTCATTTTGCGGCAAGGAAGGTGGCCATAGAGGTGAACAAGGCCCGCCAAGAAATTGCAGATTTGAGGGGCGTCCGGATTTTGGTGGCCGAGGACAACGCACTGAATCTGTTTTTCATTCAAACCTTGCTCAAGCGCTGGGGATGCAACGCCACCTTCGTTTCGGATGGAAATGAAGCCATCGAGGAATGGAGGTCCAAACCGTTCGATGTGATCTTGATGGACATTCAAATGCCCAATTGCAATGGGCTGGAGGCGGCTGCGTTGATTCGCTCAGAAGAAAAGAAGAATGACAAGGCACACCTCCCCATTGTGGCCTTGAGTGCGTTTGCCTTTGATCACGACAAAAAGGAAGCGCTGGGTGTTGGAATGGATGATTACTTGATCAAGCCTTACACCGAGGATCAGCTGATGAATGTCTTGCGCAAATACAGCCATTCTTGACTTTGCCATCGTCCGAAGCCTTATGTAATCGGGTTGTGGGTCAAGATTAAGTAGATAAAAAGATGATTATTGTCGACGAAGTTGCAAATACCTTTTGCGAACCGAGATATAATGTGTAAATTAAAGATGTGGTTGACAGGCACTTCCGTTTAGGGAAGTCAGCCACAGTTGTGAATCGTAGAGAAGCACCCGCAACGGCGGGTGTTTCCATTTTTAGACATTTTGAGTCCGGGTTACTTTGTGGAGAAGCTCAATGTCGGGTCGGTTGCAACAGGCAAGCCCCGTGATAATTTGAACTGCATGGTGGCAGATCGATCAGACCGCAGTTTCAAAATCATGGGGGGGAGGAAGACCTTCGACGTGTGTGATTACGTCTCACAAATGGGCTCGTCGGGCAGCTCCTTTGCTCTGTATGTGGGGTGTGATAGCCAAAACCACAGGAACCACACGGTTTACGTGACCACCGTCGTCTTTCGCTTTCCCCGTTCAGGCGCCCACGTGATTTACAGGAAAGAAAAGGTGCCAAAAATCTCAGACCTCTGGACCAAACTGTGGGGGGAGACAGAACGCTCAGTGGCCCTGGCCCATCTGATTCGCGAAGAAACGGGGGTGGAGGTCGAGCAGATTGACCTGGACTTCAACACCGATCCTGCGCACCCCTCCAACAAATTGTTGAGCGCTTCTGCGGGATACATCCAATCTTTGGGCTTTCAAAGTGCGGCAAAGCCCAACCTGCTGATGGCGGCGTGGGCCGCAGATGCCCTCTGTCAATGAAGACCACCCAAAAGTTGGAGACCCGTGTTGGTGTCAAAGCCCCCATGCACGAAGTGTGGGACTTCTTTCAAACGGCCCAGAACCTCACCACCATGACCCCGCCGGACCAAAAAGTCCGCATCGAGAGCAACGGTGATGTGCCCCTTCGTCCAGGCTTGGAGATTCGAATTTCTGTTTCGCCTGCGCTCGGGATTCGAACCGGTTGGCTCACCCGCATTGAAGAGGTGCATCCCGCAAAGGAGGGGGGGCGAGAGGCTTGGTTCAGAGACACCCAGCAACAAGGGCCATTTTCGCTGTGGAACCACACCCACCGTTTTGTGGCCATGGACCATGGCGGTACTGAAATTGTGGATGAGCTGGAGTACCGGCTGCCCCTGGGTGCGGTTGGCCAAGCTGTGGCCGGCTGGTGGATCAAACGGCAAATGCAAGACCTGTTTGAATTCCGCACGGCAGCCTTGCATCAAGCCTTTGGTGCACCTTGATTCAAACCATGTTCTTGTCACTGGTGCTCCTTGTTGAACAGAGACACCTTTGGTGGCATTAACTTGCTCGCATGCACGCACGCTCATTTCTGTGGCTCGCCATGTCTGTCTTCGTTTTGACTCCGCTCCAAACGAAGGCCCAGTTTGGCATTGCGCCCACCGACAGTTTGGTGGATGTGTTCCCCACCGACAGCCTGACGCGCATTTTTCAGATTGACTTCCCGAACCAAAGTCAGGATTCACTGGGCTTGTCTTGGCGCCGCGTGGGCGGTGGATGGACCGACGGCTGGGACGTGAACCTGTGTGACTTGGGGGAGTGCTACACCGGCGTGCCTTCCGATGCCGACATGATTCCCTGCGCCCCCGATGGTGCGGGATACTTGAAATTGCTGGTGAATGCCCTCGGCATTGAAGGCGAGTGTGTCCTTCATTTCTGGGTTTGGCCCACCGGCAACCAAGACGCCTTGGTCAACATTTACTACGACCTGCGCAATGGCGGCGTAAGTCACGTTCATTCCGCAGCAAAGCCTTCCTCCCTTGTGGCCTACCCCAACCCCGTGAGGTCGGGTGAAGAGGTTCGGGTCTCGGGCGAACCCTCCCTTTTGGAATTTCCTTCTTCTTCCATGCAACGCATCGGCCCATTGGGCTCGTTGCATGATTGTGACGTCAAAGCCACATCCACAGGGTGGAGCATCTCTACCCAAGGCTGGTCGAGCGGATTGCACTTGCTCCGGGCAAGGGAATCCGACGGCTTCATTCGTCTTTTTGTTCAATGACCTGCAAATCATCAACATGAATTTTCCCCCTTGTAAGGCGCTCATGGCGCTGACATTCCTCTTCGGAATCCTCGCGCCTGCAGCGGCGCAAAACGCCACCTTGATTTCGGACGACGCCGAAGGCATCGTCATTCGCTTCGATTTTTCTGACCCCATTTTGAATGAGGTCGACACCGAAATGGGAGAGGCCATCATCCCCCGCGTGTTGGGCGATACCCCGCTTCTTCGCGCCGGTGCACCCGATGTGTCCAAGGTGGACGCCACGGTGATCATCGATGCGGCCAGCGGAACGGCCCTCGAGGTGATCGATGTGGAATTCCAAGACATTCCCAACGTGGAAGTGGCCCCCAGCAAGGGCAACCTGTACCGCAACGTGACCCCGGCCGATGTTCCCTTCGAGCAAGGCGCCGCATACGGACAGGACCAATTCTACCCTGCTCAGGTGGCCTCATTGCAGTCTCCTTTCGTGCAGCGTGGCGTTCGCGGCCAAAGCGTTTGGGCCTTCCCATTCCAGTACAATGCGGTCACAAACGTGCTCCGGAGCCACTCCTCCATCACGGTTCGCATCGTGAACAACGAGACCACCGCTGTGAACCCCGCGGTGGCACCTGTCCGTGTGACGGCCGAATTCGCCGACCAGTTGAGTCGCCGCTTCTTGAACGCTTCTTCCGGGGATTCCCGCTATGACTACATTGAAGAGCACGGCAAGTTGATTGTGGTCACCGATGCCATGTACGACGATGTGTTGGCGCCCTTGGTGCAGTGGAAGCGCGAAAAGGGACTCACCACAGAGGTGATCTACGCAGCGGATTTCGGCGATGACTACGACGCCATCAAGGATTACCTGTCCGACGCTTACTTCCAAGAAGGTCTCACCCACGTGATTTTGGCCGGAGACGAGGATCAGGTGCCTGCCACCTTGGTATCCAACGGGGGTGGAGATGGATACTGCGATCCATGCTATGCCTTTGTGGAAGGCAACGACCACTACCCCGAGTTCTTTGTGGGCCGCCTGCTCGTGCACAACGTGGCCGAGATGCAAACCTTGGTGGACCGCACCCTCGAATACGAGAAGAACCCCTTCTTGGGTGAAGAGTGGTTCAACGTGGGCGTGGGCATCGGCTCCAACGAAGGCGCCGGCATTGGCGACAACAACGAGAGCGACTGGCAACACCAGAACGTGATTAAGAACAAGCTGCTTGACTACGGTTTCCAGGAGGTCTGGGAGCTCTACGACGGCAACCAAACGGGCAGCAGCCCCACCGGTGGAGAAACCGCCGACGAAGGGGGCAGCCCCAACGCCAACGACATGGTTCAGTTGGTCAACAAGGGATTGAGCTTCAT
>CALKHD010000230.1 GCA_938092195.1 uncultured Flavobacteriales bacterium
CAGGGATGCCAAATCATGAAGGGAATACCGACAATTCTCAATGCCGAGTTTGGCCCACTTTTCCTCGAAATGGATGGCCGACCAACTGTGCGATACAGGGTGTCCAATCAACCCAAAATGCCGGGTGTCAGAATCAACCACGGGTGGAAGTGGTTTGCCCCATTCTGCCCAAGCGACCCAAACCTGTCACCAACAGGGCACCGAACACAGCACACAAACACGCCCCAGCAATTTGGGGATTCGCATGTTCACCGGGAAGAATGTTCGCCTGAAGGAATTCCACCCTTCCATCCGAATGGGTGAACAAAGCGGACACGTTTTCTTTCCATGGCCAGAGCTTTCGCAGGGAGCCAATCAAAAAACCGCTCAAGAGCAAAATCGCCAACGTTCGGTGCCTGCGGAAGACCCAGCCCAACCCTTTGCTGAAACCGATCAACCCGGTCATCACCCCTGCGCCAAAAGCGCCCACACGGATGAAATCCATGCCCTTGATGGCGCCTATCACTGCAGAGTATGCACCGAGCAAAACCAAGATGAAGGAGCCGCTGATGCCGGGAAGAATCATGGCACAAATGGCCACTGCCCCGGAAAAGAACAAGAACAAAGGAGCGTCTCCTTGCACGAGCGGCGGCAAACCGGTCAACCACCAAGCCAAACCCCCTCCCAGCAAGAACAGCGCCACCCCGGCTGGCCCAACCTGGCTGCGCTTAACCTCTCGGAGCATCAACGGAACACTGGCTGCCACCAAGCCAAAAAAGAAAGCCCAAAGCAAGACCGGGTGATCCAACAACAGATGATGAAGCAGGCCTGCAAAAGCGGCCACCGACACCAAAATACCTGCGCCCAAAGCGCCGAGAAAACCCAAATTAAAGTCGTGCCATGTGGCCACAGGCCCCCGCTGAAACAGGGACTTGACGGTCTCCAATCCGAGTCCACCAATGGTGGACAACAGCTCCTCGTAAATGCCGGTAATGAAGGCGATGGTGCCACCACTGACACCCGGCACCAAATCAGCAGCGCCCATGGCCATGCCTCGAAAAACCAGCGACAACCAAGATTTTGAATCTCGCTGCGCCATGCTCAGGCCACCTCCATGCTCGGGTCGACGTGCATCGCCCAAGCTTGCGCTCCTCCCTTCAAGTTGTACAAGTTGTCCATGCCGAATTTGGACTCCAACGCCGAAACTACAGCAGCTGAACGCCCACCAGAGCGGCATTGCATGACCACTGGCACATCCTTTCTCAGGTCGTCCAGACGGTCCAAAATCTCACCCATCGGTATGTGGGTTCCCCCCAGATTCCCGGCTTCGAATTCATGCGACTCTCGCACGTCAATCAATTGGTGCTCCGAGCCTTGGTCACGCCACTGCTTGAGCTCATTGACATCCACTTCTTTCATGACTCAGGCTCTACTTCTTGGGGCTGCACTCCTTGCTTCAATTCTTCTGGCAAAAAATGGAAAAAGGTGTCCCCGCGAAGGCCAACGCGCAGGCATTCTAGAGGAATCAGGTCATTGGGGCCGATGTTGCCCAAGTTGACATTGCTGCCAAACTGCTTGATGAACCATACCTGCTGTGGCTTTTGGGGCGCTTCCCAAAGAATGTCGGTCAGGTCCACCTTGGACAGAATCTTGCGAATGAGTTGCGTGTGGGCCGAACCATTGGGGCGATAAATGCCCACCGTTCCACTTTCCCGCGCTTCTGCAATCACTTTTACGGAACCTGCATCCAGCTCATTGCGCATCATCCGGATCCATTTGGCAGGAGAAATGAGGATGCCTTCCTCTTTGGACCCCACTTCAGAAAGAACCTTGAAGTCCTTGGAGAAACGGTGAATCAGCTCACACTTGTAGTCATTTTCAATGACCATGGATCCGTCGCTAATTTCCATGCAACCAATGCCCATGTCATCAATAAAACGGAGATAGTCGTCCAGACAATCCCGAACGAGAAACGCTTCGAAAAGCGTGCCTCCACAATACACATCCATCCCCGCATCGCGGTAGATTTTGACTTTCTCTTTCAGGTTGGGGGTGAATAAGCTTGTGCCGAAACCCAACTTCAAAAAGTCGATTCGGTCACCTGCTATGCTCACAAGGTCTTCGGCCTCGCGAATGCTGAGTCCTTTGTCCATGACCATGGTCAATCCATGGGTTCTCGGAGCGCTTGTGCGCTCTGACATATGAGGCAAGGGGAAATTCATTGTGCTTTTGGGGCATTCAAAACTCGCAAACCAAACGATGGGTCCTCTTCAATGGAAGGGAACAAGGTCAGCAAGGTGGTACAAATGTCAGGCGTATGAGCCATTGCGGCATCAAGCAAAGCAAAACCCGCTTGCTGACGTCCGAGAGAATAAAGACTGATGAACGTGCGACTGACCACAACCAGATCAACCCTTGAGGCTTCTGGCACCTGATGGAGCAAAGTCAAGGCCTCTTCAAAGCGCTCATCTTCCTGCAAATTGGCAGCAGCTTCGATGTACACTTCGAGATTTTCGGGTTCCAAACGAAGGGCATTGATGTAAATCAATGCGGCCTCATCATGCATGCCGATTTTGCGAAGGATTCCGCCCAACAACAGGTGGTACTCCACATTGCCCGGCTCCAACTCCATCGCTTTTTCGAAGCATTTCAAACTCGCAGGCCAATCTTGGCGCATTTCTGCCACCACCCCCAAGCCCACGTGAGCGTCGGCAAATTCACCGTCCAACTCCAGGGCGCAGTAGTAGTAGTCTGAAGCCTCGTCGAGCTTCTCCATGCGCTCCATGCACTCCCCCATCAATGTGTAGGTATTGGCTTGGGGAGCGTCCATTAAGATGGACTCGCGGTAGCATTCAAGTGCCTTCTGGTAGTCCTCCATCATGGTCAACGCTGCGGCCTTCTGCAGGAGAGCGGGACTGAAATCCTCGTCGATGACCAAGGCATATTCATAGGCCTCGATGCTCTTTTCAAAATTCCGGGTTCGTTGCAATGCATTCCCGAGGTTGTACCAACCTGGGCAGCTGTACGGGTGCAAATCGACGAACGCTTTGAATGCCTCTACTGAATCCTCGTGCCTGCCAATGGTCTCGAAGCAAAAGCCCAGTTCGTGGAGCGCTGTTTCGTTGCTTGGGTTTTCACGAAGGGCTTCTTTCAAGACAGAAATGGCCCGCTCCCAATGTCCAATGTTCTCGTACTCGAGAGCGATGTCGATGAAAAGGTCTCCTCGAAAAACCCGGTCACCCAACTCCAACGCCATTCGGTAGTGATGAATGGCATCAGTGTGCTGGTTGACCTGAGAATAAAGGGTCGCCAGTGTCAAATGGATTTCGTCGTTCGACGGCTCAAAAGCCAAGAGCGTTTGAAGCCGAGGAATGGCGGTTTTCACATCTCCTGAACCGGCCATCAACTGGGCTTCACGCAACTGAAGCGACAAGCTCTCCGGGTACAATTTGCTGGCGTATTGCAACACCTTTTGGGCGTGTTTGTGACGGCCTCGCTGCAAATAGTGCTCAATCAGCGCCTCCAACTCCATCAAATCAAAGAAAGCAGAGCCATTGTTGGCCATCATGGACTCGTAGCGTTCCACAATGCCTGCAATCTCCTGTGCGTCCTGATCGTTTAGTTCTTCGTCGTGCATCAATCGCCACTAATCTACTGGTGCATGTCCGGGGTGCGTCCTTCTGGAGCCTTGGGTTTTGAACACCCGTGCACCATTCCATCCACGAGGTAAAGATGGTCCGTGATGCCGTAGAAACCCCATGCATCTCCTTCGATTTCGTAATCGTTGGCGCTTCAGAACCGCCTAATTTTGCCCCATGACATTCATCCGCAGCATTTCTGGGTTTCGAGGAACCATCGGTGGAGAAGAGGGAAACAACCTCACCCCTCCCGATGTGGTCCGATCCACAATGGGATATGGAAGCTGGATTTGGAGCGCCTTTCATGCCTCCGAGCAACGCCCAAGGCCCGTTGTCGTGGTGGGCCGAGATGCCAGGCCTTCTGGAGACATGGTCCAGCGCTTGGTCACGGGAACCCTCATGGGAATGGGCATTGACGTATTGGACCTCGGCTTGTCTACAACACCCACCGTTGAAATGGCTGTCATGGGTGAGAATGCAGACGGCGGCATCATTTTGACAGCCTCTCACAACCCCGTTCAGTGGAATGCACTCAAGCTGCTGGACGGACAGGGCGCATTCATCTCCGCTGAAGCTGGAGCCGAAGTCATCCGACGATCCAATGCCCCGATGGACTTTGCACCGGTCGAAGAATTGGGAAAAGTGACACCATTGACCGGCTGGATCGACGCCCACATCCAGGCCATTCTTGAGCTTGAACTCGTGGACCGAGAGGCCATTGCCTCGGCTGGATTCAAAATCGCTGTGGATGCTGTAAACAGTACTGGAGGCATCGCAGTGCCTGCCCTTCTGGCTGCCTTGGGTGTCGACCAAGTGGTGGAGTTGTATTGTGAGCCGCACGGACGGTTCCCCCACAATCCTGAACCTCGACCCGAACACTTGAAGGACCTTTCTCAGGCCGTCGTGGAGCAGGGCTGTCACTTGGGCATCACGGTGGACCCCGATGTGGATCGTTTGGCGTTTGTTTCGGAGGATGGCAGCATGTTTGGTGAGGAATACACCCTGGTGGCCACAGCAGACCATGTGCTGGCGCATACCCCTGGTGCTGTGGTCAGCAACTTGAGCTCGACCCGAGCATTGAGGGACGTGGCTGCGCGCTATGGGCAGACCTACACAGCCAGTGCCGTGGGCGAGGTCAACGTGGTGGCCAAAATGAAGGACACACATGCCATCATCGGCGGGGAAGGAAATGGCGGGGTCATTTACCCCACGCTTCACGCCGGACGAGATGCACTGGTGGGAATTGCCTTGTTTTTGTCCCTGCTCGCCAAGCGTGGGGGAAAGGTGTCGGAACTGAAGGCTTCTTATCCCCATTATGAAATGGTCAAGGCCAAAATCGATTTGGATCCGAACTGGGATGCCGATGCCCTCATGCATCGTTTTGCAGAGCAACAATCCCATCTAAATCCGTTGACGGTGGATGGGGTCAAACTGGACCTGGAATCGGGATGGGTTCACCTGAGAAAGTCCAATACAGAGCCCATCATTCGCGTGTATGCCGAGGCCGCCACCCAGGATGACGCCATGAAATTGGTCGAAACCTACCGCGATGAATTGCTCGCCTTGGCCTGACGCGTTTGCAACCGAGAACAGAATCCAGCCCTTGTGGCGTATTTTGCAGTTGCCTTTTGCATTTGAGTGACCCCACGAAATGAACGTGTACCTCGACAACGCCGCTACGACCCCTATGCTCCCAGAGGTCATTGACGAAATGCTTCCCTTCATGAGGGACCACTTTGGCAATCCATCCTCTACACATGCTTTTGGCCGCAAAACCAAAACTGCAATCGAGCAAGCCCGTCGGCGGATTTCATCCCATTTGAACGTAGCCCCAAAAACGATTTGCTTCACCAGTGGCGGCACCGAGGCCGACAACATGGCGTTGCATGCGGGGGTGGAACAACTGGGCTGCAAGCGCATCCTGACTTGTGCAACCGAACACAGTGCTGTGCTCAAAACGGCACAGCATTTGGCCAAGTCACCTGACGTGACGTTCGGACTCATCGCCCTCGACTCCTCTGGAAAAGTGGACATCCCATCGCTGGATACAACACTTTCAGACGGCATCCCCACCCTGGTTTCTGTGATGCACGGAAACAACGAAGTCGGCATCCTGCAGGACCTGGAGGCCATTGGCCACTGCTGCCGCGCGCACGGCGCGTTGTTCCACACCGACACGGTCCAAACCATGGGCCACTACCCACTCGATTTTTCTTCCCTGCCAGTGGACTTTGCCGCGTGCAGTGCACACAAGTTGCACGGCCCCAAAGGCGCTGGCTTCCTCTACGTCAGAGACGGTCTGCGCATCTCCGCCCACATCATGGGCGGCAGCCAAGAGAGGGCCATGCGCGGGGGCACCGAAAACCTCATCGGCATCATCGGGTTGGCCAAGGCGTTTGACCTGGCCATGGAGCACCAAGAAGAGCACGCTGCTCACATCCGTTCGCTCAAGCAACAAATGGTTGCGGAATTGCGAGCCTCCATTCCTGGCGTTGAATTCAACGCGGGTTCCGATACCGAAGACTCGCTGTACACCGTTCTCAACGTCAATTTCCCCCAACATGAAAAAAACGGCATGCTGCTGTTCTTGTTGGATTTAGACGGAGTGGCCTGCTCCGGTGGCAGCGCGTGCTCCAGTGGCAGCACCCAGCCTTCTCATGTTTTGTCGGCCTTGGGATGTCAGTCGGACGGAAGAAGTTCCATTCGGTTTTCGTTCAGCAGGCTGACCACCCATGATTGCATCCATCACGCCACACAAGCGGTGGCTCGAATCCGCGGCGCAGAAGTTTTGGCCTGACTCCGGTCGGATGACAATTGTCAAGGGAGCCCTTGACGACGCTCAATGAGCAAAGGAAAGAGAGGGGGCACATTCGCCAAGTACCCCACTGACTCAAATCCCCCTTTGCAATGAACAAATTCATTCTCCCCTTCTTGACCAGCATCTCCCTGCTGACCTTCGCAACAGCCGACGCCCAATGCAAACGCTTCACTCGCCAACGGGTGATCAGCGCTTTGGACAAAAACATCATGCTCGACCAAGTGGCAGCTGGCACCCTCGGGCGCGGTGAAAGTGCAGCCACGGTGATCGAAGTCCGTTCACCTGGCGTGTTGGACCTCATCATCAGCACCCACTCCGATCTGGGCACCGTCCTATACAGTGTGGTGGATACGCAGGGCCGACTCTATAAAGACGGCACCATTCAAGGACAGCTCGAACGCCTTTCTGTGGAATCTGATGGTCAGGGCGACCTCATCGTTCACATTCAATCTGAAAAGGCCAGCGGTGCCTACACCCCACTGGGATGCGTGGCCCTTGCTACGACCCGCCCCATTTCATCAAAAAACGACATGGACATCCTGACCTCAGAATGAAGCATTCCATCACCGCACTAAGGGCGAGAGGATCCGTTGGAACCACTTGCCCTTTTTGCTTTTGAACGGTTCCTCCTCACCTGTCCCTTGGATTGCCGACTTTCGCGTCAGATGAAGCCTGAATCCTCCCTCTCCCCCACAGAACAATCCGGACAATGGGACCGCTTGGAATCCATGACTTCTGGTGAAATTGTCGCGGCCATGGCTGAATGCGACAGCCAAGCGCAACGGGCCGTGGCCTCCATTGGTCAGGACATCGCCAACGCCATCGATGCAGCATCCGAACAGGTCAAAAAGGGCGGACGGGTGTTCTACATCGGTGCCGGAACCAGCGGCAGAATGGGTGTTCTTGACGCCAGTGAAATCCCGCCAACATTTGGTGTCAGCGATGTCTTTGTTGGCTTGATCGCCGGAGGAGATGGCGCCATTCGACAAGCGGTGGAAGGTGCCGAAGATGATTTCAGCGGAGGCGTTCTGGATTTAAAGCGGCACGGTGCTCATGGAAACGACGTGCTGGTGGGCATTGCCGCCAGCGGCAGGACCCCTTACGTCATCGGCGCACTGGAATGGGCCAAGGGTCAAGGCATGCTCACCATGGGCATCACGTCCAATGCCGAAGGGCCTGTGGCCCTGATTCCAGACATGGCATTGGTGCCCACAACAGGAGCTGAGTTTGTAACTGGCAGCACCCGATTAAAGGCTGGAACCGCTCAAAAACTCATTTTGAACCAGTTGTCCACTGGGGTGATGATTCAGTGCGGACACGTGCAGGGAAACCGCATGGTCGACATGCAATTGGCCAATGCCAAATTGGTGGAACGCGGAGCAAGGATGGTCGCCGAGGCACTCGACGTTTCCATGGACCGGGCTCGGCAACTCCTGACCGACGCAGGATCGGTGCGAAAAGCCATCGATACTTTTGCCGAACGCGACTGAACCCGCACCATGCACGACCTCGAACCCTTTTACAACTGGCGCAATTTTTACGTGGCAAGCGACGACGTGAAATCGCCTTTTCACGAAAGGGTGTACAGCGAGACGCACTATACAGAGCGGATTTACAACCACTTCATCCATCCGCAATGGGACAACATGGGCAGCTCAACGCTGTTCGTGAAAATCCTGTTCGCCGATTACGATGAGCGGTTCGCGATCCTGGAGTTCATTGGTGAGTGGAATGACACGCTGTTCAACGACGTCATGACCCTCAAGCGGAATGTGATCGAACCCTTGATGACAGAGGGCATAGAGCGGTTCATCCTGATTGGAGAGAATGTCCTGAATTTCCACTCCAGCGACGATTGCTACTACGAAGAGTGGTTTGACGAAGTCACCGATGTCGATGGTTGGATCGCCCTGCTCAATTTCCGTGAGCACGTGGTGGAAGAACTCTGCTCAGCGGATTTGGACCACTACTTTGTCCTTGGGGGTGAACTTCAGGAAATGGGATGGCGGACATTCAGCCCTCCTCAGCTGTATCAGCGCATTGACGATTGCGTGATGCACCGAATTGGCCAGGTCGGCTGAAAAGCTCGCCCCCTCAACTTCGGGAAGCTTGCTTCATCACAAAGAGCATTTCACGTGCAATTTGAGCACAGCGTTCGTCGTAGGTGGCCAACTCTTCATCCGTCCCATCGCTCACTTTTGGATCCAAATAAGGAAGGCTGAATCTGGCCACTGCACCCGAGACCAGTGGGCATTGCTGGTCGGCATCTGAACAGGTCATGATGGCCGCAAAACCCGCCGAGGGATTCTCGTTGTGGTTGTCGTATTTCTTGCTGAAACACACCAATGGCTTGCATTCGGAAGCATAATGAACAGCATACTTGGGGTTGTCGCTCAACTGCGCCGGATGAACGTCCATTCCCGCCCTTCGCAACGCACCCACAGCGCGTTCATTGAGGGCCGTTGATTCCGTTCCTCCGCTGAAGGAGGAGACCGTTGAATCCAATCCAAAGTGATGGGCCGCCAACTGCGCCCAAACCTGACCAAAATGGCTGCGGCGGCTGTTGTGAGTGCAGATGAACACGAGCTTGACTTGACCGGTATCGCTGGTCGCAGACACAAACTGAGCCAAGGCATTCAACTCCCCTTTCCGAGCTTCCGAAATCATGTCTGCTTCGGACAACCTCTCTTCAACGTAACGCCCCAAAGGGGCCCATTCATTGGCCTGAACAGTGTTCAAATCGGTGGAGTTCGATCCTGAATCATTCTCGCAACCTAATGCCAAAATGGCCAACACTGGAACCCATAAATAGATGCTTTTCATGTCGGTGAAAATTACCCCATCAAAACGTCACCAACACCATGGACACACCCACCGAGGGCTAACTTGCCGACATGCCCCATGCGCAACCTGATGAGCGAACTGTGCAGCCGACAAAAGACGGCTCCATGACCCTTTATTCTGAGCGCTTTAACCAAACCTACCACAGCCGACATGGCGCTGTCACCGAGTCCTTGCATGTCTTTTTGAATGCAGGCTGGCACCACCAGGTGAAGGGCCTGTCTTCTTCGGACACCATCCGGGTATTGGAATTGGGTTTGGGCACTGGTCTCAATGCCCTTCTCACCCTCAAGGCTTGGCAAGGGCTGACCACAGACAATCAGCCCAGGTTGGATTATGTGGCACTCGAGCCATTCCCATTGTCTGCAAAGGAGCGCGAAGGGTTGGAGATGCAACAGGTGATCGATGGGGCCACCGAGTCCGACATCCACCTTCACCCCGACAAGGACACACACACCGTGGACTGGGCACCCAATGCACGGTTTACAAGGATTCGGTGCACTTGGCAGGACCACAGGCGTGGCAAGTCCCGG
>CALKHD010000231.1 GCA_938092195.1 uncultured Flavobacteriales bacterium
CAGAACAAAGGTAAGCCAGGACCCCCATGCACATTTTGAGGTTTGTTGACGTTCGTTGTGACACGAATTGCCGCACGCTGTGCATTTTGGCATCGACAAACACCTGACCCCGATGCTGGAATTTTGCAAGACCGTCTTGAAACGCGTGAGTTTTGATCGTCGATTGTTCGCAACCGAACTGAAAAAGGCGTTTCGCTGGTTGTCGAAAGAGGATGCCGAAGCCCTGAGGCAATGGGCGATGAGGCAATACCAACACAAGTACGGCCAAGTCATCACCGCAGCCTTTGCCGCTGCCCAAGCGATGTGATCTGCGTGGCACGAGGCGCAAAAAGCCGTGCTTATCTTTCGGTTTCAAAACCATGAAACCATGAAAAGACTCTTTTCCATGTTTGCCTTTCTTGCGACGGTGACCCTCGCGTTTGCACAAACGGCAACCCTGCAACTCGAAATCGAAGCTCAAGGTGCAGGAGACGAAACCGTCCTGCTCCTCGAGGTGACGACCAACCCATCGCTCACTGATGACATCCTCGTCCTCACCATGGTGGGTTCCGAGGCGACGTTTAACCTCGACATTCCCGCCGACGCCATGCAAGGCACGGTTTTCGCCACGACGGTGAATTGCCAAGGAGATTCCATCTATGCAGAAACATTCATGGTGTTCGAAGAACAAACCGCCATGGGCATGAATGTGCTCACTGCTGAACTCGAGTTGCCCTACTGCAACGAAGAGGAAGGCAATGGCGGCGATGGTGAAGAGTTCGATTTGGACGATCTCGAAATCGATGCCCTTGCCCAATACCTCGACAGCCTCTGTGGAAGCAATGCCGACATCGACGGCATGTACTGCGGCCTGCTTGAAAGCTTGAATGCATGCTTGGACAACGACAGCGCTGCATGCGACGAACTCGCAGAATGGCTTGACACCGTGGAATGGGTTTGGCAAGGAGACGACGAGGACGACGAGGAAGAAGAGGAAGAAGGTGAGTGTGACGCGTCGTTCGTCGTGGTCCAAGCCTTTGACGCAGACAGCAATGCCATCGCCAACGAATTGTTCGTGTACGTCCTCGGGTACGATGAGGACAACGATTTCTACTGGGACTTTGGCGACGAAGGGTCAAGCACGGATCCCCTGCCAACTTGGAACTACGAAACGGACGGCCCCTATGTCCTTTGTCTCACTGTGACCGGCGAAGACACCACCTGCGCGGACACGTTTTGCTTCTCGTTGAGCGTGGACTCCTTGGGCTGGTTTGACGGCATCCAAGGTGGATTCTCAATCACAGCACTGCCAGGGGACCCAAGCATGGTTGCGAGCGTCGATTCTCCCGTACGTACGCTGGAAACCCCTGTGGTTTACCCCAATCCATCCGTCCATGGGGAACTCTCCATTCAATGGACCTCCCATCAATCAGGGCCTGTGGATGTGGACGTGTTGGACTTGACCGGCAAGGTGATCTTCCGTCACCAGCATGTGGGCACGCCTGGCGCCCAGTTCTTGCAACTCACGCCCGAGGTCGGAACGGGATTGCACTTGGTCAGGTTGACACAAGGTGGCGTCCAGCGCACCGTCAAGTGGCTGGTACACTGACCCGTCCCTCCAACAAATACCTAGAAGCCCCAGCCGTACGGTTGGGGCTTTTTCATTCAAGACGAATCGCCTTGAAGGAACGCGATGTTTCGCTTCAGGCCGTGAAGTCCAGCCCGCTTTACAGCACTGTCTTTGAAGACTTCTTTGAACACCTCTTCAGTGAGGTCAAGCCAATCAGATTGGGTCATGTCCAACAAGCGCGGATGGGGGGCAAACCGCGGCTCGGTTGTCGGCGAGGCATGGCGGTTCCAGGGGCAGACTTCTTGGCAAATGTCACATCCAAACATCCAATTCTCCATGTGGCCTTTGACAGGCTCTGGGATGGCCCCGCGCAGTTCAATGGTGAAGTAACTGATGCACTTGCTTCCATCCACCACATAGGGTTGGATGATGGCATCGGTGGGACATGCGTCAATGCATCGAGTGCACGTTCCACAATGGTCGGTGACCGGTGCGTCAGGCTCCAAGTCCACATCGAGCAACATCTCAGCCAAAAAGAAATAACTGCCCATGTTCTTGTTGAGGAGCAGACTGTGCTTGCCAATCCATCCCAAACCCGATCGCTCTGCCCAAGCACGCTCCAGGATGGGTGCAGAATCCACGTACACCCGACCTCCGACATCTCCCCATTCCGCGCGCATCCACTTGAGCAACTCCTTCAGTTTCCACTTCAACACGAAGTGGTAGTCTTCGCCGTAAGCGTACTGGGCCAACTTGGGCGCATTCGGGTCGGTTTGGCCGCTGTCGTTGTGATAGTTGAACAACAAACTCACCACCGACTTTGTGCCTGGCAGCAACTTGCGGGGGTCCAAGCGTTTGTCAAAGTTCCCTTCCATGTAGGCCATGTCTCCATGCATGCCCTGCTTGAGCCACGTTTCCAAACGAGGGGCCTCCTCAGTCAGCTCATGAGCAACCGAAATGCCCACGGACGTGAAGCCCAACTCTTGAGCCCGGCGCTTGATCCACGCCGCACGCTCAGAGGCCACATGCTTGGTTTTGGACATGGTCAGGCGTCAAACAAATCTCCTGACCCAGCGGAAGGCGTTCGGCCCAAATGGGCATACGCAGCTGCTGTCGCTTGCCGTCCACGAGGCGTTCTCACCAACAACCCTTCCTGTATCAGGTAAGGCTCGTAGACTTCTTCGAGTGTGCCCGCATTTTCTCCAATGGCCGTGGCCAACGTGCCTGCGCCAACAGGCCCTCCCTTGAACTTGTCAATGATGGCCGACAAAATGCGGTTGTCCATTTCGTCCAAACCTTTCTTATCGACTTGGAGTGCGTCCAAGGCATATGCCGTCACGTCTGAATCGATTCGACCCGTCCCCTTGACTTGCGCAAAGTCCCGCACCCGTCGCAGCAACGCATTGCTGATGCGAGGCGTCCCTCGGCTTCTCGACGCGATCTCGTAGCTGGCCGCCCCCTCAATTTCGATGTCCAGGATTCCAGAAGAACGCTCCACGATGTCGGTTAGCGTTTTCGCGTCGTAGTACTGCAATCGCAAGTTGATGCCAAAACGCGCCCGCAACGGCGCCGTCAACAACCCAGAACGCGTGGTCGCACCGACCAACGTGAAGGGATGCAAGTCGATTTGGACGGTCCGCGCGTTGGGGCCTGTGTCGATGACCAAGTCAATGCGATAATCCTCCATCGCGCTGTAGAGGTATTCCTCCACGATTGGTGACAGCCGATGGATTTCATCGATGAACAGCACGTCGTTGGGTTCGAGGCTGGTCAACAACCCCGCCAAGTCCCCGGGTTTGTCCAACACGGGACCTGAAGTCGTTCGGATCGCCACCCCCATCTCGTTGGCCACAATGTTCGCCAAGGTGGTCTTGCCCAAACCCGGAGGGCCGTGCAGCAACACGTGGTCCAACGCCTCAGCCCTTTGCTTGGCAGCCTGGACAAACACTTGGAGATTGTCCATGGCCGCGCGCTGCCCCGTAAAGTCTTCGAAGCGAGCCGGCCTCAGCACGCGGTCCAAATCGCCATCAGAGGCCTGTTCTGCCTCTCCACGTACGTCAAAATCGTCCTCGTGTTGCATCACCCCCAAGGTAGCACCTACGCCCATGAAAAAGCCCCCGCGGTGGCGGAGGCTTTTCAAAGAGGTTCTCGCTCAAGCGAGCGCCGCGGTCAATGCGCAGACTCCCCAGCCTTGACAGGCACAGTTTGCGGCACAAAGTCCTCGTCAAAATCGGGATTGCTGTAATCGTAGGCCCAACGATGCACCTCAGGCAACGCGCCTGGCCAGTTGCCGTGCACGTGCTCGATGGGTGTGGTCCATTCCAATGTGTTGGCCTTCCAAGGATTCTCCACAGCCACCTGGCCACGGAAGATGCTGTAGAAGAAGTTCCAGAGGAACGGCAGCTGACCCACGGCACCAATGATCGCAAACGTCGAGATGATGGGCTGAAGGTCCATCACAAAATCGAGGTATTCGAAGTTGCTGTAGTCGTAGTAACGACGAGGTGCACCCGCCAAGCCCACAAAGTGCATCGGGAAGAACACACCGTATCCTGCCACCAGCGTGGTCCAGAAGTGGACATAGCCCAACTTCGTGTTCAACATGCGCCCAAACATTTTGGGATACCAATGGTAGATGCCTGCCAACATCCCGAAGATGGCACTCATGCCCATCACAATGTGGAAGTGCGCAACCACGAAGTATGTGTCATGGACATTCACGTCCAACGCCGAGTCCGCGAGGATGATTCCAGTCAAACCCCCGGTCACGAAGGTGCTGACCAAACCAATGCTGAAGAGCATCGCAGGAGTGAAACGGAGGTTGCCCTGCCACAGCGTCGTGATGTAGTTGAAGGCCTTGACTGCAGAAGGAATCGCAATCAGCAACGTCGTAAAGACGAACACCGAGCCCAAGAATGGATTCATACCGGTCACGAACATGTGGTGTCCCCACACAATGAAGCTCAAAAAGCCAATGCCAAGGATGGAACCAATCATGGCCTTGTAGCCGAAGATGGGCTTCCGTGAGTTTGTGGCGATCACTTCTGAGCTGATGCCCAAAGCGGGAAGCAACACGATGTACACCTCAGGGTGACCCAAGAACCAGAACAAGTGCTGGTAAAGGATGGGACTTCCCCCGGTCACGTCAAGCGCCTCGCCTCCAATGAAAATGTCACTCAGGTAGAACGCTGTTCCCATGGAACGGTCCATGAGCAACAACACCACGGCAGAAACCAAGACGGGGAATGACAACACACCGAGGACAGCTGTGATCAAAAACGCCCAAATCGTCAATGGCAAACGTGTCATGCTCATGCCCTTCGTGCGAAGGTTGATCACGGTCACGATGTAATTCAATCCACCAAGGAGTGAGCTCACCACAAAGAGCACCATGGAAATCAACCACAAGGTCATGCCCATGCCAGAACCAGGCATGGCCTGTGGAAGCGCACTCAAAGGCGGGTACACTGTCCATCCTCCGGACGCGGCGCCTCCCTCGACAAAGAGTGAGAAGATCATGATCACACTTGAAGCCGCGAAGAACCAGTAGCTCAGCATGTTCATGAATCCAGAAGCCATGTCACGCGCCCCAATCTGAAGCGGAATCAACAGGTTGGAGAACGTGCCTGACAAACCTCCGGTCAACACGAAGAAGACCATGATGGTGCCGTGAATCGTGACCAAGGCCAAGTATGCGTTGCGGTCAAGGACTCCACCTGGAGCCCACTTGCCCAAGAACGTTTCCAAGATGGCGAAGCTCTCACCCGGCCAT
>CALKHD010000232.1 GCA_938092195.1 uncultured Flavobacteriales bacterium
TTCCGCAGGTCTAAATGCCAGCTCACCAACCCGTGCCCAGATGGCGGAATTGGTAGACGCGCTAGCTTCAGGTGCTAGTGTCCGCAAGGACGTGGAGGTTCGAGTCCTCTTCTGGGCACCAAAAATCCCTTACTTTACTCATAATTTTAAAGTAAGTGGTTGTAATTACAGCATTATTTGAACCTAAAACCGAACCGTTTTGCGAACCATTTCGTCGCAATCGAACCACACCTTGTCAGGTTTTGGCACACCCCTCTCCGACACTCTTGCTAAGGTTGAGCCACACAACAATAATGACAACAGAGAGGTGTGACCGTGAAAACCAAGCCCACAAAGAAGCTACCGAAGTATGTCCGGCAAAGGACTTGGGGCGCATACCAGTACAAAAGGAACGTGCCAAAACGACTCATTGGTGACGTTGGCAAAGAGACAATCTACCAAAGCCTAGGCAGCAGCTACTCAGAGATGATCACTGCTCTCCCTCTGGTTCATAACGCTGTCGAGGCACTTTTCACCCAACTGGCGGGCCAGAATACAACTGACCGGACCCTTGCTTTGGTAGAGGCACGCTACGGCAGGGAAGCAGCTGACCAACTCGCCTCTGGTGACATTGATGAAAACCTAGAAATGGGTCTTTGGGATTTGGGCCACCAACTGGAGGACGAGGTAGAGCCAGAGGTGTTTGGCAACCTGCTTGGTGCGTCTGTCCCGACGAAGATATTCACCCTCAGTGACGCCTACGACCTCTACGCTGAGTACAAGGATGCTGACAACAACAAGAACCTGAGCAAGTACCTGAACCGTTCGAAGGCCGACCTGTTGGCAATCCTTGGAGCGTACAAAATCAACACAGCCGGACTGACGAAGCTGACACGCAAAGACGCCACGAAATACCGGGACGCCCTATTGACTAGGGTCACTGCTAACAGTGTGAACCGCTATAACAACACCATCAAAGCTGTGATCAACCATGCCATAACTGAACGTGGCATTCACACCTACCTCAACCCGTTTAACAAGCTCAGGATCAAGGGGGCAGGCAGCACAGCAGGAGACCGCAAGAGCCTCACAGAGACAGACGTTGTGGCAGTTCGTGGCGCTATCCCTACAGGAGACCTACAGGCTCTCTTTGTGGCGCTCTGCGACACTGGTGCTAGGTTGGCAGAGGTGTCTGGTGCGTTGTGTGGTGACGTCAACCTGCAGGACCGTAGCCTGACCATCCAAGCGAACCATTTCAGGTCACTCAAGACAGACAGCAGCAAGCGAACAGTTCCCTTGTCAGAGCGAGCCTTCAACCTTCTGTTCAAGTTGAAGCACGGTAGGGAAGACAGCGAACCACTGTTTGTCCGGTACGGTAAAGCCAACGGCAACACCAATGCCTCTGCTGCTCTGATGAAACACTTTAGAAAGGTGATCGATGATCCGCTAAAAAGCATTCACTCTTTGAGGCACCGAAAGAAGGACCAACTGCGATCTGTCGAGGCACCGGAAGAGATTTCCAAGGTTCTGCTTGGTCACTCAAACAAGGACGTTGCCAGCCGCTACGGTGACGGATTTCAACAGGATGTTTTGAGGAAGTGGCTGTCAAAAACCTGGTAGGTTGCCAAAGACCCGTGGTCGTGCGCTACGTAACAGCAACACCTAGACTGACTGCGACGAAGTGGGTAGCGTTCCTGACAAAATGGTACACTTCCCCTTGGTTTCTTTGTTTTTATAGCAAAATCAAGGGAATGGCACTCCAACAATAGGGGTTGTACCCATTTGTAGCTCCTTGTTTTGATGAATTAATATTCTTGATCACCGAAAGAAAAGGGTCCGCGCGAGGCAGGCTGATGAGGTCATTCGACTTCCGTAAAACCGCTCGGCTGAGACAGCGAGACAGTAAGACAGCGAGACCGACGAAAACCTTTACTGATGGGGCCAATCTTTGGACCTGTTGAGCCGTTGGTCGCGCAGGTTTTGGGCTTGCGTGCCCACCTTCAGATGCTTCGGGTGGATGCAGAGACGGTTGTTGCACAGGTGACGAACAACACTCCTTTTGGATGGTAGCTCGCCGAGCAGCCCCCAAGCCACCAACTGATACACCTTTTGGCGACGACCCCGCCAGCATACCCTCTGAGGCGTGGCCGTTGTGCCTCGTGGTCCTGCTTCAAGGCAACCTGTGTCAGTCAATGTTGCCGCCGAAAGATGCTTGCGGATACGTTGGGCGAGTTCTTCTGGGTGCTCTTCGTAGGTCTTCTTCCACCAAACCTGATCGGCCCTCTGCATGATCTCGAACCCCAAGAAGTCATCGAATGTTTCACAGGCCTTCAGGCAATTTGTGTAAGCATCTTGCGCAATAGATTTGTGTGCCTGACTTGAATGGTCAATCTTGGTCATGCTTCATAAACTTTGGTTGCCCGGCCAAAATGTCATTGTCGTTTCGCCAAGTCTGGTATCTTTCCACTGAAGTGCTGTCCAAGAATGGGCCATTTTCACCGGTGTTCAGGTCTAGAAATGGTTGGGCGTCTTGGTCATTCCTGAATTTAACCTTGAGCTTCGTGTCCTTGAGCTCTTTCCAAGTGGTTTCGACAAAGTATTCAAGGGGGAACCATACAAAGCCATGTTCGACGGCTCCATCCAAACTCTCCGCTAGATCTGTTGAGTGGACACGGCCATGTTCGACCATGAGCCCTTTCTTGGACCACACCCTTTGCTGCCTTCCTGCCCAACGATACCTCGTGCTCTCCCAGCCAAGCCGTACCAGCGCATTTCTCAGGGCACTGTCATTTCGCGCATTCAGGTACTTTACGAGTTCCTTGAAATCAGAGCTTGGGATGATCGAAACGCAATATTCCGCCAAAACTGCTTCAAGGGTTTCGTCGCTTTCATTCCCTGACTGGGCCTGCAGTTCCCGCATGATCGGCGTGGCATTTGCATCGAACCGCATGCTTTTGGGATTGAAATCGGCAGAGATGTTTCGCGACATCAACGCCGAATAAAGGGCCGCAAGCCGTCTTGGATGGTTGATTTGTGCGTAAACTTCCCCAACCAGCTCAGCGAATTCATCGCTTTTGGGGCCTTGAGCGTGACCGTCGTGAGCCATCTCGATGATGTAATACCGACGTTCTCCGCCCTCTAGCCAAAGGGGTTTGTGGTTTGTTGTGAAAAGGTAACAGGCTTTGAGGGGAATAGTCTTCATGGCCTGATACTTGGGGTTCACTGTCGTTCTGTCGCTCGTAATCAGGTCCTTCAGAGCATTACCTGTCTTGGAATGGCTGCTGATATGAACTTCTTCGGCAACGATCAGCTTTTTGTCCAGTACGCGATCGTTGTGGGTCGCAACCAGCTTGTCGACGCCATCAATTTTAGCGGTGTTCTCTGCGCCAAATAGGGCTTCCAGAACAACGCCGATGGTAGATTTGCCAGTTCCTTTTTCTTCAGAGAATAACAGGATAGCCCAAGTCGGTTTTGATGCCTCATGCTGAAGTGACCAAGCTATCCAGTCCAGTAGGACTGTTTGCTGCCCCTTATCCTCGATCGCAAAGTCGAGGAATGGTTGGAGCGCACCATAGTGGCCACCTTCATGGTGCTGTCGATACGCTGGCTCAGACCAGCTATTGAGGTCCCAGAGATAGTTCCGATAAAGCCGCCGCGAAGGGTTGCCAGGGGCAGGATAGATCTTGCCCGACCAGACCCCGAATGCCAATCTTGGGTCAATTGGTTCCCCTTCCAGACAAGCACTAACAATGCCTCCGGCGTGTTTTTGAACAATCGGAGCGAAATCTGTCCCCGCGTAGTGTGCAACCATCATCGGCTTAGCCACCTTTGAAACATCCGACATGCTCAGCCGAGATTCCGGGGAATCGATCTTGATGTACTTTTGCTCAGCTGTGAGGAACCAGCTTGCGACCTCCATCAGGACTTCACGTTTTTTGTCGTCAGAGGTGGGTTTGATCGGGGCAGGGCGCTTGGATACACTCGCCTCCCACGCAACGCCAGACAGGAGGTCCGTTTCCAGACGGCTTTGCTCAATCTCCTGCCACTTGTTCGGAGGCGGAACATCTTCCGGGTCCATGATTTGTGAAAGGTCATTGGTCTCTACGAGCGGGAAGTCATCGTTGTCATTCATACACCTTTCTCACCCACTCTTGGGGAACTGGCAAGTCGTTCAGATCAGGTTCAAATACTAAGGCCATGACGGGGTCGGTAATTCGCCAAGTTTCAGGTGTGATTGGCGCTGATTGATTAGTGACCTCCTTGCTCAAATGGGCGGATTGCTGACATTCGCTGCGGGCGGCACCAAGGGCAGTAGTGTCGTCAAACCGGCCTAATGCGGTTGATGTAGGATCTTCAGATCTTCCTGGCCGATATTCGCATAAATAGGGTCAAGCACACAAAACAGCCATAAAAACAGGGTATTTCCGGTGACTCGAATACTTGAAAAGAAACCGGGTCTCACACGCAAGAAACCGGGTCACCTGAGATGCAAGATCGGCTTTTTGATTCAACCACGAGATAGACTATAGCTAATCCATCCATAATGAATGATATTGCCCAAAAAGAAGGGGCAGAAATGATAAATCCATTCAAATTTTCCGGCAAAGCCATGCGTCAGGAGTATTGGGGCTGGTTGGTTGTCACCTATATTATCATGGGAATTGCGGGCTACGCATTTATTGTCGGAGTGGACTTCAACCCCAATCCTGACTTCGCGGCTATTTTCATGCTTCTTACCTTTCTTTTTGTATTTGTTGCCTGTCAGCTTGCTATTCTGGCTACCAGTGTTCGACGAATACGCGATGCAGGGTTGGTTTTGTGGTGGGCACCCACTAACCTTGCACCGCTGTTGTTCATGTCGAACACCCTAGCCCAGGGCTCGGGCTGGGCACCTACCCTTTTTTTCGTTCCGCTCATTGTTTTTGGCGTCTTGCCATCCGACAAAGGTGATCGACCTTAATCTCATCCAACTGAGAACAGCCGTTCGACCCCATGCGATACGAACGCGACCTGACAGCAAAAGAGTTGCGGTCAGCCCACATTGCGCAGGTGACCCCCACCGATTGCAGCGAAACCTACTGATAGTGTGGCATTTTTAGGCAGCCTCACCGGCATCTGGCCTCCTTGCCGCCACTCGCCGCGTCTTGCACCAAGGTCTGCTAAGGGCCGTTTGTTGCCGTAGCTAAATAGGTGGCTTGTCTTGAAGACACAGATCCAAATGCACTCAGGAAAAAAATTAATTGCAAGCGATACCCCGCCCAAACACCCTCAAGGGGCATCCGGACGGGGGAGGTTAATGTGGTGTCGCTTATGGTTGGCGTTTGTTCAGCACATATTCAGCCAACCACTGCCAGTACTGGTCTGCATCCTTGAAGCCTTGTCCCTGTGCTGCCAAGTCTTCCGCCCGCTTACGCGACAAACCCCCATCATACTGGGCGATGGCAGCACGCTCCTCGAAGGCGTCAATATCAGGGATCGGGCCCGACAGGCTCATACCGGCACACCCACCGGCAAGCGCACCTGATCAATGATATCTCGCTTCTGCGCATCGCTGATCCCGGCAGAGTAGAGCCCATAGGTTAGCTTATTCTCTGACCGGGCCGACTGATGCCCGACAAGGCTGGCGGTGAAGTGCTCAGGAACACCCGTCCGCTCGCACTGGGTGATGAACCACTTGCGGGTGGAGTGAAACACAAGCCCGGGGCGAGTCAGATCAAGGTGTCGCCGCAAGATTGTAAACCGCTTGGTGATCCTGTCCACGCTGAGGTCCGGGAACAGTGGTCCTTCGCTTGGCAGGGCCTGGATGATCGGCAGCATCTGATCATGCAGGGGCACCTCACGCTCAGCCGCTTTAGACTTTAGCCCCCGGAGCCTGTTTGGCCTGACCCGGACAAAGACGCCAAGATTGCCCTTGGAGGTCAGATCTTCCGCCAACAACCCGCAGGCCTCCCCAGATCGCAGCCCTGACAGCAAACACAGCGACAGGATGGGGGTTAGAACAGGGTCTTCCGCAACCAACAGGTCAACGACTTCACCGTCGGTCAGGACGGCATAGCTCTGCACTATGACCTTGGCTGTGACCCTGAGGGCACCAAAGCAATGTTCACCAATATGACCCTCGCTGACAGACCAGTCGAAGAGTTGACAAACCTGTTTCCAGATCCGTTTCTGGGTCTGAGGTGCAATGGTCTTGTCTGCCCCCGTGGATAGAGCCACAAGCTGCTTCAGGCTCATGCCTTTGGTTGCTGCAGACTTGCCGACATTGGGGGATAGTTTGGCAATCAGGTTGAGGAAGGCCTGACCATCGGTTCTGACGAGGCTGCTGATCTTCCTGTGACCCAAAACAGAGACCAGAAGACCAAGACTGAACCGCACCGACTTGAAGGTGCCCGGGCTGAGCTCCTGCGATCGTTTGTGCAGATAGAGCCGTGCCAGTTCGCTGACAGTGGTTTGCCCCAACATCCTTGCCCGCTGGAATACTGGTGCTGCAACTCTGATCACGACACCCTGATTGGTTGGTTGTGGGGTTGCGGAATTGACCTGTGCTTCGGCTTCACTGACGATCTTGGCAAAGTTGGCGTTGACATCGTTCACTCGCGCCTTGGCCACGCGCGCATCCCCCGTCTTGAGAGATTGCTTCAGGGCTTGACCCAGGACAGGTTGCAGGTGTTTTGGGTAACTGCGCCGATACAGCCACGTCTGCTGCTTGAGATAGGCGTACTTGATTTTAGTGGACATGCGTCCTCCTTCTGGGGGCATTCGCCCCAGTTTTGTCTATGAGTTGGATTTTGTGATTGGGATCAGAGGGATACTTCGTTTGGGAAGTTCCCTGCCGATCGACGGCTTAAGCGTCGTGTAGCCGCAAGATCAGATCGAAGGCGGGTTCGCCGTATTCGCCCTCCAGGGGCCCCGAGATTGAGTATCCCGAGATACAGTCCTCATAGACTTCCAGGACGCGAAACAGATGCTCCGCGATCTCGTCGAAGGCCCGGATCACGACGATATCGTCTTCCTTGAGGTGCCAGTCTGTCATTGCGACCCCCTACGAAACAGAAAGTCCGGCAGCAGAACCCCAAGGGTCAAGCTAAGGGGTAGGGGATAAGCAATTGGCTTGATCAGATCCGGCAGCCCTGCCAGAACAACCAATCCACTCGCGAGGGCCTGTGGGACCGACAGGCCAAGGTCAAAGCGTCGCCTCAACCCCCAGTTCAGGGCCAGCCGAAAGCCGCACCCGACCGCAACCAGCAGCGTGAAAGTGGTAAACATCTATACATCTCCATGATGAGTTTCTTTGTATAGAAGCTTGGGGGTTCTCAGTTTTTAGGAGATGCATGGGCCGAACGCTCTGCTGGTTTTTGCAAAGCAGACATTCAGGCAAGGCGCAGCGAACGGCGGTTGAGAGCCCTCTTTACCAGATGCTGCGCCATCTACGAAAGGCTGCTTCGGTGATACTGCCAACGCAATATTTCATGATTGTAAGTTTTATGTAAGCCTCACCGACCATGAGCGGGTTAATCTAAAAGCATGATGGAGATTGATATGCGTCTTTTTGGAATTGCCCTTGGTTTTGCAGTCGCTCTTGCGGCCCCTGTAAACGCCCTCTCATTGCCTTCAAACGGTAAGCTGAGTTTTGATGTAGTGCGGAAGGGCAAGGACATTGGCGATCACAGCTACAGATTTTCAGGTAAGAGCAGTGCTTTTACGGTCAAGGTGGAAACTGACATCGTTGTGAAAGTGCCATTAATCAGAACAACGGCCTACAGCTTCAAGCATAAAAGTGTGGAGACTTGGAAAGGTGGCAAGTTGCAACAGCTCAGTTCATCCACAAATGATGACGGCGAACCGCACCAATTGAAAACTGCGAATAAAGGCGCATTGAAGTGGTCCGGCAAATTC
>CALKHD010000233.1 GCA_938092195.1 uncultured Flavobacteriales bacterium
TCCATGGGAAGTCGAATTTCAAGGTGCCCGAAGTCAAGTTGTGGCCGACGATGGCGGACTGAATGGACTTCAGACCGAAATCCAAAGTGCTGCAGTCATGATGAACTACACCTTAGGTGGAGTGGAAAAGCAAAGAGCGAGCACTCGAAATGCGCGCATCACAGATGGGTTCCAACCTTTCATCGGAATCGGAATTGCCCATGTGGATCACATCATGAAACAAGACCTCGAAGATGCCATGGGCCGCCGTTATCACCTTTGGTCTGATGGTTCCCTTCGCGATGTGGATCAGGCGGGTGATCACGCTGGAAACGCCAACATTTTGAGGCGCGACTACTCCTATGAAAGCGATCTGAATGACCGTCAAAACAACCCGAGCAGCGGACAGACCTTGGCCATTCCAGCTCAGCTGGGTGTGCGTTTGGATGTGTCTCCAAGGGTGAGGGCACGGATCGGAGTCAGCGCTTGGTTGGGATTGACCGATGCCATTGACGACCAATCCTCCGGAAACTTCTTGTCTGGAGATGCCATGGCTGCTGGATTTTTCGGACTGGGCATTCGCTTGGGCAAGCTGGGCAAGAAGCCAGAGCCCATCCCAGTGGTCCCCGGCATGACCAGCACAGATGCAGCTCTGCTGGCAGGCATGGACACCGATGGCGATGGCATTGACAATTTGCGCGACCGCTGCCCTGGCACCCCATTGAATGCACAGGTGGACAGCAAGGGATGCCCCCTGGACTCAGATTCAGATGGGTATGCCGACTACCGAGATCAAGAGCCGCATTCTCCGCACACTTTCGTGAACTCACTCGGTGTGGCCATCGACGGTCCCTTGGTCGCCCATACTGCCGATTGGGACACCATTCGTGGACAGATCGCCTCTGACTTGGCCGACATCGCTGGATTTACACTTCGCGTGCCCAAGCCATCATCTGGATGGACAGAAGCCGAGCAAAGTTCATTGATGGCTTTCCAACATCTGAAAGAGACCTCAGAGGCCATGGAAGTGAGCGTGGGTCACAACCCCCTTCATGCGGGACAAGCTGCCCATCAATTGAGGGCCAGCGGCTTGACCGCTGAAATCATTGAGCCTGCAGCACCCGAAACGTCAGCGCCCATCATTGAAGACGTCGACATTTCAAATGAAGCCGGACATTTCCGCGTCCAGCTCGGAGCGTTCCAAACCCCCGAATCTGCAGACCTAGATGTCCTGTTTGCAGGGATTGACGTGGTCCGATTCGAAGGAAACGACGGATTGACACGCGTTGTATCGACTGCCTTTCCGGACCGCGAATCTGCTGTGAAGTACAAGGTCCAAATGGAAGAACGTGGCTTCATCGGTGCGTTTTTGACCACCCATGGAACCCAAAGCGAAGGGCAGAGCCCATCCGACCGTTCTTCAGCAGAGGCCTCACCTCAGTTTGATTCATTGAAGGTGAGATTCAAGGTTCAACTCGGAGCGTTGAAGGACAAGGTGTCCACCGATGCCATGAACGCGTTTTTGGAAATTGGACAGGTCGAACACCGTGCGGCTCCAGGATGGCACCGCTACTTGCAAGGCGATTACGCCACCATGGAAGCGGCCAAAGAAGCCTTGTCAGACATTCAAGCCAATGGCTTTGCAGATGCCTTTGTGGTGGGGGATGTCTCCGGTCGAATTGTTCCTGTGGCTGAAGCGCTCATTCTGACCCAACAGAACTGAGGTTACCATGGTCCAATGAAAGGGCTTCGGCCACTTTCATGCCATCCATGGCCGCAGACAAAATGCCGCCGGCATAGCCAGCGCCTTCTCCGCACGGATACAGTCCAGGAACGCCTGGCATGACACACGTTTTTGGGTCTCGAGGCATCCGAACTGGACTGGATGTTCGGCTTTCTGGCGCCACAACAATGGCATCAGAATGGATGTACCCCGGCATTTTTCGTTCAAAGTCTTGCAGGCCTGCTATGAGCCGGTCCACAATGAAGCCAGGAAGAACCTGAGTGAGGTCAACAGACTTTAAGCCAGCGAGATAGCTGCAGTCTGGCAACGTCTTAGAAGGCCTGCGCTTGACAAAATCTTCCAACCTCTGAGCCGGTGCAACTTGACCACCGCCGCCTGCAGCGTGGCAGAGCTGTTCAACGTGACGCTGGAATTCCAACGCACCGAGTGGCCCCGAAAAACCCGCTCGATCTAAATCTTCTTCGGTGACCGTGGTCACCAATCCACTGTTGGCCCAGCGGTTGTTCCTTTTTGAAGGGCTCCAACCATTGGTGACGATTTCTCCATCCTCCGTGGCGCATGGGGCAATGACTCCGCCAGGGCACATGCAAAACGAAAACACCCCACCACCTTCGACTTGGGTGACCAGCGAATAAGACGCTGGTGGCAATGTCAATTCAGATGCCACTTGATGCCCCTTGAGCCGATACTGCCTTTGGTTGACCCAAGATTGTGGATGCTCTACCCGAACCCCCAGTGCAAAGGGTTTGCGTTCCACTGGGAACCCTTGGTCATCCATCCATTGAAACACGTCCCTTGCGCCATGCCCCGTGGCCATCACCACGGCCTGACTTCGGATTTCCCCATCGGACGTGAGCACCCCTCCAACGGCTCCAGAATCTTCTCGAATTAGGCCATCCACACGGGTCCCAAAGCGAACGCTGCCTCCACATTTCAATATGGTCTTCCGCATCGCTTCAATGATGCCCGGAAGCTTGTTGGTACCAATGTGAGGGTGGGTGTCCACCAAAATATCCGGATGCGCTCCGTGTTCAACCAACCAACCCAAGGCGGCATACCATGAACCGCGCTTTTTGGCACGGGTATAGAGTTTGCCATCGGAGTAGGTTCCCGCTCCGCCTTCTCCAAAACAGTAATTGGACTCGGGATCAACTTTGCCTTGTCGAATCAAAGACACCAAATCTCTCCTGCGTTCTTTTACTCCCTTGCCCCGTTCCAACACAATGGGCCGAATTCCGCGCTCAATGAGGCGCAGTGCGCAGTACAACCCTGCAGGCCCTGCACCCACGATGACCACATCCGGAGCCCCTTTCACCGACTGCCAATTCCCGTGAACCACAGGTAACTCGGTCATGTCAAGGCCCACCTTGAGCTCCATGACTGCGGGATGTCGCCGGGCATCTAAACTCCGACGAAGCACCACCCAATCATCCACCTCCTCTACCTGCTGCTTCAAGGCGCGTTCAATCGCCGCGGGATCCATGGCATCCTTGGCCGGCAGCCGCAGCATCACAGAGCGGTTTTCCGGGACCGTAGAATGGGGATTCTTGGCGTTGTTCATTTCCACGGGCAAATTACACCGAGCCCCCCTGTTTGACGGGCTTGGGCACAGAGTAGATTTGACACATGTCGAACCCCGACGTTCCCCAGCTACAGATCACCGACCGAGGCTTGTCTTCGGAACGCATGCTCGAATTGCTCGACCACCTGCTATTGCCTCGGCTCATTGAAGAGAAAATGTTGAGTCTGCTCCGCCAGGGCAGAATCAGCAAGTGGTTCTCTGGCATGGGCCAAGAAGCCATTTCGGTGGGTTGCACAGCGGCATTGATGGACGATGAGTTCATTCTGCCCATGCACAGAAACCTCGGTGTGTTCACCACCCGTGGCATTGGACTGACCAAGTTGTTTGCCCAATTCCAAGGCAAGGCCTCGGGTTTTACCCAGGGCCACGATCGCAGTTTTCATTTCGGCAGCATGCCCCATCACATTGTGGGGATGATCAGTCACCTCGGTCCCCAGTTGGGCATTGCAGATGGCATCGCCTTGGCGAGCAAGATTCGAGAGTCGGGCAAGGCCACCTTGGTATTCACCGGAGACGGCGCCACCAGCGAAGGCGATTTTCACGAGGCCTTGAATGTGGCTTCGGTTTGGCAGTTGCCTGTGATTTTCTGCATTGAGAGCAATCACTGGGGTTTGTCGACCCCAAGCAGCGAGCAATTCCGTTGCGCCCAATTCATTGACAAGGCCGCCGGGTATGGCATCCCACAAGAGGACGCTTTGAGGGTCACGGGCAACGACATTTTAGAGGTGTACGAAACCGTCTCCAAAGTGGCGGCTTCCGTTCGCGAAAACCCCCGCCCCATCCTATTGGAATTCGACACCTTTCGGCGAAGGGGTCACGAGGAAGCCAGCGGCACCAAATACTACCCCGAAGGCTTGATTGAAGCTTGGGAAAAAAACGACCCTGTAGACCGGTTCATTGACTTCTTGATGGAAGCCGGCCATTTGAACGATACAGAACTTGAAGAGCGGAAATCGCAACACAAAGCCAACATCGTTGCCGCACTGAAAGAAGCCGAAGCCGAACCCGATGTGACGGCCGACAGAGATGCGGAAGTTGCCCGGCTGTTTAAAGATCACGAAGTCGCATTGAGGCCTGCACACTCTGACACCCAAGAGTTGCGCATGATCGATGCGATTTCTGAAGGACTGAACCAATCCATGCAGCGCCACCCTGAGTTGGTTTTGATGGGGCAAGACATTGGGAAATACGGAGGTGTATTCAAGGTCACTGACGGGTTTGCCGACCAATTCGGCGCGCACCGGGTGCGCAACACCCCTTTGTGCGAGAGCGCCATTGTGGGAACCGGATTGGGGCTGTCCATTGCCGGGGCCAAGGCCATGGTGGAAATGCAGTTCGCCGACTTTGTGACCTGTGGATTCAACCAAATCGTGAACAATTTGGCCAAGCTGCACTGGAGATGGGGTCAAAATGCCGATGTGGTGGTTCGCATGCCCACCGGTGCCGGTGTGGCGGCAGGTCCGTTCCACAGCCAAAGCAACGAGGCATGGTTCTTCCATGTCCCTGGGCTGATGTTGGCCTATCCCGCATTTCCGGAGGATGCCAAAGGATTGTTGGCCAGGGCCATTGACATGCCCAATCCAGTTCTCTTCTTCGAGCATAAGGCCCTCTACAGAAGCCTGTCTGGCCAAGTCCCCACCAATGACTACAGCCTTCCATTCGGCCAGGCCAGGCTCATCGGTTCTGCCCAAGACGCCGTCATCATCACCTATGGAATGGGGGTGCATTGGGCCTTAGAGGAAGCCGACCGACGTCGCAAAGAATCCGGAACCGAGATTGGGGTTTTGGACCTGAGAACCCTGGCCCCTCTTGATTGGGACGCGGTCTACGCCCATTCGAAGGCCACTGGCCGGGTCATTGTGCTTCACGAAGACAACCTCACGGGAGGCATTGGGGGCGAGCTCGCAGCACGAATTTCTGAGCACTGCTTCGAGCACCTCGATGCGCCTGTTCAACGGGTGGCATCTTTGGACACACCCGTGCCTTTCGCTGCAAACTTGGAGAACGCTTACCTCGCCAAATCGGAATTGTCCGAATCGATAGACGCCCTGCTCGGCTACTGAATCATCAGCGGCGGCGCATTACCGTTTGAGGGTTGTTGATGCCCTGCTCGATGGTGCGGATATCGGCCTTCAACATGCCTTTTTTGTCCAGCCTCTTGGCCCGAACCAACAGGGCTTTGGCCTCCTTTTTTCTGCCCTTGGTGCCTTGGATGGCCGCCAAATTGAGCATCACTGCTGCTTTTTCCTCGTCGCGCTTCAGCCCCACTTCTAAGGCTTTGCGAAACGCCTTTTCGGCTTCAGAAAGGCTGCTTTCCAACACCAAGTTGCCCTGGAGAAACCAGTACTGCCCTCGGTTTTTGGGCCACAGATGATTCGGGTTGATGCCCGCCAACAACGTGCGGGCCTTGTCCATTTTCTGCTGTTGAATGCGAATGGCCACCAAGACCATGCGGATGCTCCGCAATGCGGTCAAGCCAATTAAGATGGCCAAAATGACCATGCCAACGCCGCTTCCGGTGTGACCGGAAAGGAACAGCTTCACGGCATATGCGATGGCGCTGGCTGTCAAACCAAACTTCAGAACGCGGGTGTCAAGCGGAAAATTCATGGACGGGCTTTGCAATATCTCACCCAATCGTCGGGCGAGGTGCGAAACTAACGTGTGCGCCGCATAGATGGCTTAATTTTGCCCGAGATCCTGACCCGATCATTCTGTCATGAACCTCATACGACTCCGCGTCATTGTCGACATCGAAGAAGACGTCTTTCGAGACATCGTCATCGGCCGCACAGCTCCACTCGAGGATTTACACCGTGGCATTCTTGCTGCGTTTGATTTTGCCGAAGGCGAAATGGCCTCATTTTTCCAGTCGGATGAAGACTGGGGAAGAGGACGAGAAATCCCCCTCATGGACATGGGGACCGACGACGCCGGCACCCCCTTCCCTTCCATGCGCACGACGCCTTTGGAGGAAATGGCTTCTCTGGCCAATGACCGCATGGTTTACGTCTACGACTTCCTGAGGATGTGGTGCTTCTATGTCGAAATCATTGGATTGGAAGAAGGCGAAAGTCCAGAATACCCGCTGCTTGCGCAGGAGTTTGGAACCGCACCTGATCAATTCAGCAAAGAAGTCGACTTTGGTGAAGACCCGGTACCCGCACCAGCCGAAGAGGAAGATTCAGGCCCCTTGAAAACTGGAGACCCTGAGCTTGATGCCTATTTGGCAGGCGAAGAGGACGAAGAGGACAACGGACCCAGCTTCACCTCTCTGGACGATTTGGACGACGCTTCCTATTGAACAAGCCTCCGACCATGATCACTCGGGCCAGCGGCCCATTGCTCATCACCGTGGTGGGACCAACGGCCATTGGCAAGACCCGCCTCGCTATAGAAATTGCCTGCGCGTTGAATGCCGAAATCCTGTCTTCTGACAGCCGTCAATTCTATCGCGAAATCCCCATTGGCACTGCACAACCCACCGCTGAAGAGCGGGCCATGGCGCCCCATCATTTTGTGGACTTCCTCTCCATCCATCAGGACTACAGCTCGGGTCAATTTGAGAGCGATGCTGCGCGATGGCTCCAAGGACATTTTAAGGAGCGCATCGAACACACGCGGCCTCCCGTTGCCGTGATGGCTGGAGGGAGCGGCCTCTACGTGCAGGCTGTTCATGCCGGATTGGACGAGATTCCTTCCAGCCCGGAGGTCCGAGCGGAATTGAATGCGGTCTTCGAAAGTGAAGGCCTGGCACCTCTGCTTGCTGAACTCAAACTCAAAGACCCCAAGCACCATGCCGCGGTGGACCCCTCGAATCCACACAGGGTGATTCGCGCTTTGGAAGTCTGCCGCTGCTCCGGACAACCGTACAGCACATTTCGGCAAACCCAGGAATCTCAACTCAAGGTTCATCCTGGAGGTTGGGCACGCCATGAGCGGCGACAATGGGACACCCTCACCATCGGCATTGGCGCCCCGAGAGAATTCTTGCACGACCGAATCAACAGGCGCGTGCACACCATGCTGGATCAAGGGTGGCTCAAGGAAGCCGAGCAGGTGATTCCGCACAGAGAATTGAACGCCTTGAAAACCGTAGGGTACCCTCCGTTGTTTGACTTGCTCGAAGGCAAGACCGACATGGACACCGCTATCCGCAAAATTCAAGAGACCACGCGTCAATTCGCCAGGCGCCAGTTGACGTGGTTTCACCGCCGTCACGACGTCCATTGGGTGGATGCACGACAACCACAAGCCGGTGTGGACCTCGCCATTCAATTTGTGAGAAATGGCCACATCTAAAGCATCCAGCACTGCCGTGAAGGGCCATGTAGACTTTGACGCTCAGTCCATGGAAGACCTGGGGTTCAATGACATCCGAGAACTTCTTGAAGGCCATTGCAAGACCGACTCCGCCAAGGCGCGTGCACTTCTGCTGGCGCCTTCGTCTCACAGACCCGCCGTGCTGGACGCCTTGGAGTCTACAGATGAGTTGCGAAGAATTCGGGTCGAGGGATACACCTTCCCATCCTTGGTCTTCGAAGAAATCAAGGGAGAAATCAAACTCTTGGAAGTGTCGGGGTCGGCTCTCACAGAAGCTGGTTTCATGCGGCTGCTTCAGTGCACCAGATTGGTCAATGACATTGTCGCATCGCTGTCGGGAAGAGAGCGGGCTTTCCCTCGCCTGTGTGGAATGCTGGGGACCGTTCAGGAGAATGTAGAAATCGTCAAGGAAATTGAAGCTGTGTTTGACCCCAAAGGCGGGGTTAGGAGTGCAGCATCTCCGGCTTTGGGCCGCATTCGAATTGATCTACAAACAGGCCGGAGACAGGTCAATCGACTGTTCGACAAAGCATTGCGCAATTGTGCCAAGCAAAACTGGTTGGCCGACACCCAAGAAGGCTATTTGAATGACCGGCGGGTTTTGGCCATTGCCAGCACCCACAAAAGGAAGGTGAGGGGAAGTGCATTGGGCACATCCAAAACCGGATCGGTGACCTTCATCGAACCTGCAGATTGCCATCAGGTCAACCACGAGTTGGAGATGCTGCGGGACGATGAGCGCAAAGAGATTGTCCGGATCCTCCGGGCCCTCACGCAGCGCATCCGCAAACACACCCCACTGATCAAGGCCCAGCAACGGCTTTTGGTCCGATTGGACTTCATTCAAGCCAAAGTCAAGCTTGCTTTGGACATGGACGCCATCAAGCCTCACCTGGTGAAGGACTTGAGAATCGAACTTCTGAAAGCCTTCCACCCCCTGCTTTTGCTGGCCAACCGCGGCAAAAACATCGCTGTGGAACCCCAAAACTTGACCTTGCACAAAGAGCGGCGAATGCTGGTCATCAGCGGTCCCAATGCCGGCGGAAAGTCCATCGCGCTCAAAATGGTCGGACTGATTCAGAGCATGGTGCAAAGTGGCCTATTGGTGCCTGTGCACCCCAACAGCGCTTTTGGCCTGTTCAAGCAAATCTTGACCGACATCGGTGACAACCAGAGCATCGAGAATCAACTCTCTACGTACAGCTACAGGCTCAAAAGAATGAAGGGCTTTTTGTCCAGTGCCGGACAAAACACGCTTTTGCTTCTCGATGAATTCGGAACAGGAAGCGACCCTGAATTGGGTGGAGCATTGGCCGAGGTCTTTTTCGAAGAGCTCTATGCCAAGCGCTCTTTTGGCGTCATCACCACCCATTACGCCAACATCAAAACCAGGGCAACGCACATGGCACAAGCCATCAATGGCAGCATGCTGTTTGACGGCGAAACCCTCTCCCCGACTTACAAGTTGGACCTGGGTCAGCCGGGAAGCTCCTTCACTTTTGAAGTGGCCGAACTGAATGGAATTGAACGGGGGCTTCTGGATCGAGCCAAAGAAAAACTGGACCCCAAAAAAGTCAAGCTCGACGGCCTGATCGCCAGCCTTCAGAAAGAAAAGTCTCGCCATGCCCGACTGAACGACCGACAGCTCAAAGCCGAGCATGAAGCTGAGGAAATGCGGCGCGAATACGCCCGCAAATCAGAGCGACTCGACGAGAGGCAAGAGTCGGTGCACCAGGTGGGGCAAGAACAGAATTCAGCCCTGTTGAAGGGGAAGAAGCTGCAGCAATTCATCGACCGATTCAAGACCGGACAAGGCAACAAAACCCTGATCGAAGACGTCCGAAAATACCTGTCTGTCGAGGCCACTAAAATGGCGGAAAAGGCAGAAGCTGCTGCTCAAAAAAAGGCGGCCCGAGCGGACAAAAGAAAAAACAGCCGGACCAAGCAACATGTCGACCGAATCAACGTCGGCAGTACGGTTCGCCTCAAGGAGGGACGACAGCGCGGTGAGGTTCTCGAGATCAAAGGCAAGCGAGCCACTGTGGCCTTCGGCGAGTTCAGAACCCGTGTCGAATTGACCGACCTGATTTGGGTCCGGTAACCGGTTTAATCCAACACCACCCGACGGGTGACTTGAGCTCCATCTCCTGAGGAAAGCGTGAGGTAAATCACGCCGCGAGGCCAGTTTCTGGCATCCAAGGTCATGGCTCCTCCCCACATAGACACTTCGCGAAGCATTCGGCCCATTGCATCTCGCACCACCATGGTTGAGGCCGAAGTCCAATCCGGAAGGGCCAGCCTCACATGGATTTGATCGTGTGCGGGGTTGGGTGCAATCCTGAGGCCCTGTTCCATGGCCAACTGAGCCACATCGGCAATCTCCTCACAAGCTTGAGCCGGTCCACAAGGGACAGCTGCATCCATATCTGGATAGGCTCCATGCAGAATCGTTTGACCGCTGCCCTCAGGATCCAACCACAGCTCGAGTTTCTCATCGGATGGATTGGGGTTGTCGTCCCAGTGGTAGCTCATCTTTCCATAGTAATCGTCTTCGTTTGGCCCTGTGCCTGGCCCCAGACCTCCATTGGAGCATGAAGACAATCCTGCAGAGAGGGTTCCGATGGAGAGCCCTTCCTCATTGAACAAATGAGAACCCGACGAACCTGGTTCTGTGACCCCGTGATCGGTTTCTGTGTCGACCCAACTGACCCTCCAATGAGAGCCAAATGCCCCCAGACTGATGCTGGACGTGTTTTGGGTATACGTGCTGATTTTCTTGGTGTCTCCCGACGGATGATGAATGCCTACGCCTGCTCCCGAACCGCTGCCACTCGCGTCCCAACCCGCATAGTAGACGGGCCAGCTTGTGGGAATTGCGTCTTCGATCTCGACCAGCAAAAAATCAGACCCTTGAAAGTTGCTGCCTTGGATGTCGTCCGAATCGGCCAATCGGAGAACCCCCGTTCTTCGGCGATTGAGCAGACCGTTACCGTCACCGCACTCGGGCCTTTCGTAATTGAAATACACCTTGAACAGCGTGAACTCTTCATCCGTGACTTCACTGGCGCAGTGCAGTGCGGTCAACATGTATCGGCGACAATCCAATGCCGTGGTGTTCACCATGGCGCCGGAGCACAAATACGAACCCCCATTCTCAATGATGCTCAAACGAACGGTGGCATCCCTCTGGCATTCCCAACCTTGAATTTCTGGGCAAGCCACGTCCACATGACAAGGCTGGCTTCCTCCCCGCGCACCGTTGACGTCTCTGAACAGTGCGGCTGCGCCTTCGATGTGCAGCCGAACGTCCTGTGCCAAACCGGCTGGAACCTTCAATCGCAAAACTGCCCATTCCCCGGGGACATCACCAGATGCCATTCGACCGTGTTCGTTGTTGTCCCTGAAGTCGTAAGGGCCTTCTTGCCACAGGCCATCTGCATCGGTCACCCAAAGCTCTGCTCCGGCTGGCAAGTGGAATTCATCAAAATGCAATGCGACCCCCGTGGCGAAATTCACGTGAACACCAATGGCGTATTCCTCCGCATCCTCTTCTGGGCTCAAGTCTTCGGGTTGACTCTGAACCACCCCATACAAATGCTTTCCCAAAACAACCGCCTCGCGTTCGGCCCTGTCCCATGCCTGCGCCACGTCGAGTGAAGGAAGCTCAATGGCTTCATATCCCAATGACATCAGCTCATCGGGGCATGGCCGCATCTCGGTTTGTCCAAGGGCAGTTGTCTGAACAGACAAGCACATCGCAACAGCAAAACACAAAATCAATTGGAGGCGGCGCATGGAAGGGTGGATTAAATCGGTTTCGAGCAGGAATGCGCAAGGTAAGACCCCGGTTTCAAGGTTCAATTTTTGGCAATTCATCCGATTCGAAAGTACCGGTCCGGTTATGTCACAGCTTATATTTCGCTTCATGACGCCACGGTTTCGCGCTCCCCTCCTCTCGCTACTTGTTATGACCACCTTTGTTTGCGGCTTCACCCGCACTGGTTGGGGCCAGAAGCCCGTCCAAGAACAAGGCGAAAAATTCAACACGCTGCTGTACTACATGAACCGCATGTATGTGGACAGTGTGGACCTCGACGGCCTTGTAGAAACTGCCATTCGAGGTATGCTCGAGGAGCTGGACCCGCACTCGGTTTACATTCCCTCGGAGGACCTGAAACAGGCCGATGAACCCTTGAATGGAAAATTCGAAGGGATTGGTGTTCGGTTCAACATCATGAAGGACACCATCATGGTTGTGGCCACCATTGCCGGTGGCCCCAGTGAGAAGCTGGGCATCATGGGAGGAGACCGAATCGTCGAAGTGGACGGTGAGGTGGTGGCCGGCGTTGGCATTCGAAACAAAGGCGTCATGGAGCGCCTGAAAGGCCCCAAAGGAACCCACGTAGAGGTGGGCATTCAGAGGGGGCGCATGGACGGCCTGCTCTACTTTGACATTGAACGCGATAAAATTCCGATTTACTCGGTGGATGCTCACTACATGGTGAACAACCGAACGGGCTACATCAAAGTGAACCGGTTTTCCAAAGAAACCATGAGCGAACTCAACTCAGCCCTGGATGAACTTCAGTCAGAGGGAATGAAAGACCTGGTGTTGGACCTGCAAGGAAATGGCGGCGGCATGCTCAACACCGCGATTGAAATGGGCGATGAGTTTTTGTCTGGAGACCGTTTGATTGTCTACACAGATGGCCGGTCTTTCCCAAGGGAGGATCGGGTTGCAGACACCGAAGGCCGCTTTGAAAAAGGCAGGTTGGTGGTGCTCGTAGACGAGTCCAGCGCTTCGGCAAGTGAGATTGTCAGTGGCGCCATCCAAGACTGGGACCGCGGATTGATTGTGGGCAGAAGAACCTTTGGCAAAGGGTTGGTCCAACGTCCGGTGCGGTTGCCCGATGGAAGCGCAGTGAGGTTGACAGTTCAGCAATACTTCACGCCCGCTGGGCGGTGCATTCAGAAACCCTATGAAGATGGGGTCGATGCCTACCGAAGAGAAAAATATGAGCGCTTTGAAAAAGGAGAGCTGATGTCCCTGGACAGTTTGGACTTGCCAGACAGCCTCAAGTACAGCACGAAAATCTTGGGGAGAACGGTCTATGGCGGAGGCGGAATCTTGCCCGATGTCTTCGTTCCCATTGACACCAGCTACAACAGTGTCTACTTCACAGACTTGCTGCGGAGAGGGCTGTTCAACCGGGCCGTCCTTGAATATGTCGACAAAAACCGGAAGCGTTTGGAACGAGAATATGGAGACCGTGATGCCTTCATTGCCGACCAACCCTTAGAAAAGGAACTCCTCGACGGTCTAATCGCTTTGGGAGAAGCAGAGGACATTCCGTTTGTGGAAGAAGACTGGAATGGATCTCTGTACGCCATCGAACTGCGCCTCAAAGCCATTCTGGCACGAACCCTCTTTGACACCACTGCTTTCTACGAGGTGTTCAACCCCATCAATCCCGTTTACCGCAGGGCCATGGAAGTGCTTTCGGACGGGACATACAAGTCCTCTGGCGTCGGTCAGCGGTAATTCACGCCCAAGGGCGGAACAACCCTTGAAAAAGGTGACACTTCCTCCCTCGATGGGATTAATTTTACTTCAGCAACACGACTTTACAACATGAACATTGCCCGTACCCTTTCTCTGTTGGCCATCCCTGTTATGCTTTTCGCTTGCGGCGACACTGCGGACACAGGAAACGCAACCGACAACACTGTAGCCACCGACGAGGCTGGAACCAACGAAATGGATCCCGCTCGTGAGACCACTGAAGCACCCGCTGCAACTCCAGAAGCTACAGGCCCAGTCACCTCCATGACATTCGCCGAGA
>CALKHD010000234.1 GCA_938092195.1 uncultured Flavobacteriales bacterium
GAGAACTGGATGTTTGGCTGTGACATCTGTCAGGAAGTGTGCCCATGGAACCGACATGCCAAGCCGCACAACGAACCCGCATTTGACCCTGCGCCAGAGTTGTTGCAAATGACCCGACGGGATTGGGTGGATTTGAAAGAAGAAACCTTCGACACCCTCTTCAAAAAGAGCCCCGTGAAGCGCACTGGTTACGCGGGACTCACCCGCAACATTGCGTTCTTGGATAAGGAGCGCGACGGAAGAACAGGAAACGTCGACCCGGTTTAATCGTCGGCTTTGCGAGCCTCGGAAGGCTGCTTGAGCGTCCGGCGCTTGGAGCGTTGGCCCGAGCGCTTTTCCTTTTGCTCGTCTTGTGGAAGGGCGATAAAGGTGAGGCACCCATCGCTGCACGTGTGGCTCATCTTCTCCGCGCAGCTTCGGCATTGGACCATGAGAACGTTGCAAGCTGCATTCGCGCAGTTGGTGAGGTCGTCACTGGCCTCTCCGCATTGGTGACACTTGGAGACGACCTCCTCAGTGACCCTTTCAGCCATGCGTTCATCGAACACGAAATTGACGCCTTTGAATCGGTTGGGAAGCCCCTCGCTGCGGACTTGGCGCACGTACTCTATGATTCCACCTTCGAGTTGGTGGACGTTTGGAAACCCTTTGTGCTTCAGGTAAGCGCTTGCTTTTTCGCACCGGATTCCTCCTGTGCAATACAGCACAATGTTTTGGTCTTTTTGATCGGCCAGCAGGTCTTCTACCTCTCGGATTTCGTCTCTGAAGGTCTCTGCTGCGGGCAGGATAGCGCCTTTGAAGTGGCCCACTTCACTTTCGTAGTGGTTTCGCATGTCCACCACAACCGTTTCTTCCTGTTTTGCCAGTTCGTTGAATTCCTTGGCGGATACATGGCGTCCGCAATCGGTGACATCAAAGGTGTCATCGTCGAGCCCGTCGGCCACAATCTTGTCGCGGACCTTGACAATCAGTTTGAGAAAGCTTTTGGGCGCACCTTCAATGGCGATGTTCAAGCGGATGTTGTTCATCCAATCGATGTCTTCGCAGCTGCTTTTGAACGCATCGAGTTGATGGGTGGGCAGACTCAATTGAGCGTTGATGCCTTCACTGCTCACATAAATCCTGCCCAAAACTCCAATGGGTTGCCACACTGCAAAAAGGTGGTCCCTCAAAAACTGGGGGTTGGCGACCTGGGCATACCTATAGAGGCTCAGGGTGGTGCGCTCCCCACTCTCCTGATCGAGCTTGGCCACCAAAGAGGCCCTGTCTAATTGGTTGTGCAATGGTCTTTCCACAGTGCAAAAATAGCGGTACTGCTCGGTTTTGAGGGTTTTGGGCACCAAAAGGCGCCTTGTTGCGTTTGTTTTCGGAGCAATAAACCGATAGATTGTGCGAAGACGGCGTTTCGTCACGACGTTCACAACGACACCTTACTTCATGAAAATGTTGGAATACTGCCAACGCATTTTGGCCAAGGTCAGTTTTGATCGCCATTTGTTTGCCAAGGAATTGTCCAAGAGCATCAAACGGCTTGAAGAACAGGAACACCCGAGCCTCAGACGTTGGTGCCTAGAGCAATTTGGGCAGCGTTATGGAGACATCATCTCAACCGCTTTTACGCAGCAGTTGGCGATTTGAACGGTCCCTTTTTATTGAGATTCACCGCCCGGCTTTTTTCAAGAGTCGGGCTTTTTTTTGGGGGTGAGCTGTGCCTTCAAAGCAAGGCCATAGAAGCGGCTTCTGTTCAGAGCGGATGCTCTTCCGCGCCTTCCAAGATGTAGTTCATCTGGTAGACGTCATCGGCATTCAAGCGGAGGTTGCCATGAAAGGTGAGCCTTTCGTCCGTCTGATAGGTGCGGTGGTCATCGTCTGAAAACCGCAGGTCAACCACGCTTTCTGGACCGGCACCTCCGCAAAAAAAGCAATTGGCAAAGGGATAGCGAGAGAGGACATAGAAATCTTCGTCGAGGTCTACGGGAATCACATACCCGGTGATGTAGACATCTTGGCTTTCGGCGGCCATGACCTTGGGGCCAAACTCGGGCTTCCAGTAGTAGCTGTCGAGTTCTTCCAAATAGACGTCTTTGAAGTCCACATCGGCCAGTTCTGCCCAAGTCAGTTCGCGGTACTCCAACATCCATTCATCCTCACTTTCTTGCATCTGTGTCGCAGAAAGGGGAGATGGAATAGAAGCCGCTTTGGCCGTTCCAATGAGGGCCAAGTTGGGCATGGATTCGTCCGGATGGCAGTAGGAACTGAGGTCCAAGGCCGCAATGGCAACGATGCCGAGGCAAGCGTAAAGGATGCGGGTCATGGACTTGGACATGGCGTAAAATTAAGGCGCAACTCAGGGTTCCATCAGCGCCCTTGCCCCAAAGTATTGGAAATGTCGATGCTCAGCGCGGAGCGCGCAGGGAGCGCTGCGGCCAAGCCTCCAACGAAAAGGGCAGCCGCGACCAAGAGGTACTCTCCCGCAACAGGGGCCAACTGGGCCAGGTCATAATGAAACTGGTCGGCCAGGGCATTGGCCAGAACCACAACCCCGAGTCGACTGAGGACCAGTCCAATGGCAATGCCTGCAACGGTCATCCAGAGCCCTTCAAACAGCACCAAAACAAACAACTTGCGCGGGGTGGCTCCCATGGTGCGCATCAAGGCCAGTTCGTAACGGCGGTCTCGCAAGGAGGCAAACAATGCGATGAAGACACTCACAAAGGACAGGCCCATGATGAGCAAGGCGACAGCGCGAAGTGTGCGAATGCCAATGCCAAATTGCTGGGTCAGTCGGTTCATTTCAATGGCCGGCAAGGCCACTTGCATGGGGGTATCACGCAGAAGATTGGGCAAGGTGAGAATCGCCAGGGGGTTCTTTTTCTTGAGCAGAACAGCGGTGATTTCTTGATCGGCTCCATCCACTTCTTCATGAACGCCCCAAACCGAAGCGATGGGGGTCAATAGCAACTGATCGATCACCGATCCGGTGGCGCCAAAGATGCCGACCACGGTGTAGGCTTTGTCGCGGTGCACATCGGTGCCGTCGGTCAGACCGTGGGCGCTGTAAAATGTGTCTCCAATGTCAAGGCCTGTTTTGGCAGCTACTTCAGCGCCCACCACCACTTCAAATGGGGCCTCGAACATTCGCCCATTGGACGGCGTAGCCCCATAGTGTTCCGCGTAACTGGGCTCGGTGCCCACGATGCGGTACAGCTCGTAGTTGTCGCCGTATGCCAAGGGGATGGCTTCGGAGATGTAGGGATGACGCATCACCTTTTTTGCCTCTGCCAATGGAATGTTTCCCGTTGGGACATCCACATGGTACACGTTGGCGAGGATCAGTTGCAACGGACTTCCTTTGGCCCCCAAGACCAGGTCAATGTCCTTGATGTTGCGGTCCATGTCTTCGGTTAAGCTGCGCTGCATGAGCAGCATCAGGCTGATGATGCCCACACCAAAGGCGAGCAGCAGGACACTCAATCCGGTCTCCAATGGTCGGTCGAGCACATTGCGGCGGGCAAGGCGAGCGGGCTTCATGCAGAGGTTGGGATTGGTGACAGCTCGATTCGTTCTGTCAGGTGGTCTTTGAGCCTTTGGTCATGGGTGACAATGAGCAAAGCGGCACCGGCGTCGGCGGCTTGGTTGCGCAACAATTGGAGCACGACTTCTGTGTTTTGGTCATCCAAAGCACTGGTGGGCTCA
>CALKHD010000235.1 GCA_938092195.1 uncultured Flavobacteriales bacterium
AACAAGCAGACCAAGACGGTCACAATCAACGCCAACACGGTGCCAGAACAAACCCGGATCACCATTTCGGCCAATGTCACTCCCGCTCCAGTGGAGGACGCCGGCAAGTGATCTTTATCTCCATCCCATAAAAAAAGGCCCTCTTCGGAGGGCCTTTTTTCATTCACGGATGTTTGGTGGATGGCTTATTGCAAGAGCAAGTCTATGGCATCGGCCAATTTCCGATCCCGGTCGGTGACCACATCTCCTGCATCGTGCGTGTGCAGCTCAATGCGCACATAACTATACTCATTGTGCATGGAGGGATGATGGCCTTGATGTTCGGCCAAAAAGGCCACCCTTGTCATGAAGGTGAACGCCTCTTGAAAATCCTTGAAACGGAACTCGCGAACGAGTCGATTGTCCTTTTCCAACCACATTTTGTCGTGCTTTCTGTGGTGAATGTAGCACGGCGCGATGGGAATTGCCTCCGCAACCCCAACTTCGCGTCCATGGAAGACGCATCCTTTTCCAACAAAGAGTCCAAGCCCATCGGATTTGCCCCCCCGTTCATCGACGAAGACACCATCGCCGCGGTCTCCCGGGTTTTGCGTTCAGGGTGGATCACAACGGGACCAGAAACCGCTGCTTTCGAAAATGAACTGGCCCAATACTGTGGTGCAGAGCGCGTAGCATGCGGCGCCTCATGGACGGGCTTGGCCGGTGTCATCTTGGACTGGTTTGGCGTGGGGCCTGGCGACGAGGTCATTCTGCCATCCTACACCTATTGTGCCACAGCCAATGTGGTTCTTCACCGCGGGGCCACCCCTGTGCTGGTGGACTTGCCAGAACCTTCCAATCAGGACGGACTGAACATCCGCTGGGCCGATGTCCTCCCCCACCTTAGCCCACGCACCAAGGTCATCATGCCCGTGGACATTGGGGGCTGGCCCATACCCGCTTCCGACTGGATCACGGAGCTTACCGCCTGGTCGAAGGAGAATGGCTTTCAGGCCAGCAACGGCGTTCAGTCACAACTCGGAAGGCCCTTGCTTCTCCTGGATGCAGCCCACTCATTGGGCGCCGCATTGGACGGCGCCATTGTCGGCAGTCAAGCCGACCTCTCGGTGTTTTCTTTTCACGCCGTCAAAAACCTGACCACTGCCGAAGGCGGTGCGGTGGCCATCGCTTTGCCAGCCCCCTTTGATGCCCACGACGTGCACCAAACATTTCGCACCCTTGGACTTCATGGCCAAAGCAAGGACGCTGCGGCCAAATTCCAATCGGGGGCGAAGGACGCTTGGCGATACGATGTGACCACCCCGGGGTTCAAGTGCAACATGACCGACATCCAAGCCGCGATGGGGCGGGTCGCGTTGGCCAGATACAGCCAAGACTTGGCAACCAGGCGCAGCCTCGCCGATCGTTACGATGGCGGGTTTGACGCTTGGACGGAAGTGATCCTGCCCGAAAGATCCGATGCTCGCAGAGTGAGCTCGGATCACCTTTATCCCATTCGACTTCCCCGCTTTTCTGAAGACCAGCGCAATGCGCTCATGGCCTGGCTCCAGGGCAAAGGCATCGCCACCAATGTCCACTTTCAGCCCCTGCCCATGCTTTCGGCTTACGCAGATCGGGGCCACAAGCAGGAAGACCACCCCGCTGCCATGGGCGCTTACTCTTGCGAGATCAGCCTCCCCATTCACCTTCACATGTCCATTCAAGATGTAGACCGTGTGGTTCAAGCCGTTCGGGAAGGCCATGCGCATGTGATGGCCCAAACCGAGGACTCCAAGGCATGAAGCGGGTCATGGACATCGGGGCTTCTGCCCTCCTGCTCGTGATTTTGGCCTTTCCGCTTTTGGCCATTGCACTTTTGATACTCGCCAAAGACGGTTCACCTGCTGTCTTTAAGCAACAGCGCATTGGCCGTCATGGCCGCCCGTTCTCCATCCTGAAATTCAGAACGATGAAGGTGTCTGCTCCCGAAAAGCAAGCCGTGACTTCAGGCGATACAGATCCGAGAATCACCCCGTTGGGGATGCATTTGAGGCGTCACCGATTGGATGAACTCCCGCAGCTCTTCAATGTATTCAAAGGAGACATGAGTTTTGTAGGCCCTCGCCCCGAAGTCCCCGAATATGTAGACCTGGAGTCTCCCCTTTGGCAAAAAGCACTGTCTGTCCGGCCAGGAATCACAGGGCCCGACGCATTGGCGTTCAGGGACGAAGGCAAGGCCCTTTCCCAGGCGAAAAATGCAGATGCGCATTACCGAGCGCACATTTTGCCAAGCAAACTCGCCATGCAGGCTGAGTATGCAGAGCAACGCTCCTTGGCGGGCGACTTGATGGTGTTATTCCGAACGCTCGGCGTTTTCAGGGGTTGAGCATCCTTCTACAAAAAAGAGCAACTCCCTCAGTCTTTCCGCTTGTCCAAGGTCCTCTTGCCGCTCATAGGCATAGGCCAAATTGCCAATCAACCGCCTGAGGACATCAACGGGGTTGCAAGGGCCACAATGTTGTTGCTCAACGGGCAGATCCAAATGCCCCAAAAACGCATTCACTTCCTCGGGATGTATCACACCACCTCGGTTAAACGGATTGATGTAAAACAGAACGCTTCCCGGGCCTCCACCTTCGGCAAACTCACCGAGGTGTCCGCCATCGCAATACGCGAGGATGAAATGGTTGGGCAAATTCACGCCGTGGATGGGCAGGCCCAATTCCTGAGCCATGCCGAGGTACAGAGCGCCCAAAGCGAGTGAATTCCCTTTTCTCTGACGCAACACTTCCCCTGGAAGCGCGTGGGTGGCGCGGGCAGCCCCGCCTCGGGTCCCCTCAAATCCGTGGTGCTCAAAAAAGATTCGGTTGATGACTTTGACCTGCTCCAAAGCGGTCATGTCGTCGTTCAATTCCAGCCAAATGTCTTGACGGATGCGCTGTAAATCCTTGCGCACCCCCCCCAAGTCGGATGCGGGGTCCACGTATTGGTCGACCAACAATAAAGCCTCCGCCAGATGGTGCTCCGTGGACTCTACCCAATCGGCAAAAGCGGAACGAACCTCATCGGTTGCCAATTGATCGAGCAGTGCCTTTGCACGGTTTTGGAACACATCCCCATGGCCCTCCTCCTCGAGTGCGTGACGCAACTCTGGAACAGCGGCTTCGCCGATTCGCTCCAACT
>CALKHD010000236.1 GCA_938092195.1 uncultured Flavobacteriales bacterium
TCCCAAAGTCAAAGCTGAAAGCGGTCTCCATATCGGGCAACATGACAGCCCGATTTCAATACCCGCTGCGTTTCCTCTGATTCAGCATTCAGAAGGGGATTGGTGTGGTTCAAATGAATAAAATGAACCTTCTGAAGCTCCTTTTCAGGCCAGTCTGCCATCAACGTCATGCTTTCTGCAATGAAAGGATGTGGCACCTCTGACATGTCCCGGTGCCCCAGCTCAGCGCCATCGTAAAAGGTGCCGTCCAAAAAGGCCAAGTCCACATCCGCAACCGCATCGAGGAGTTTTTGGTCCCACTTCGCCCATTTGTCGATGTCGGGAATGAACAGTGCACTTTTGTTGGGGCCTTCTATGCGGTAACCGACCGTCTCGGAGAACTCATCTCGGTGAGGCACCCGAAATGGGGTGACCGTCAATTGAGGGGTCGGATGAACGGCTGTGCCCTCCGACAGCGTGGTAAGGGCGATGTTGCCCAGGTCCACCAATTGACTCCAAGGGCCGTTGTTTTCTAAGAAATCCCGTAGCCGGGGCATGGCGAACACCTCGACTCCGCTGGCCCCCATCGCTTCGCGCCCAAGCAGCCCAACACCGGTGTAGTGTCCCCAATGGGCATGGGTGAGAAAAATCCCATCGGGCAGGCCCTTATGGGCGCCAGAAACCTTCGTCAATTGGTGGGCCTGTCGGGCCGCGTCGGGCGTGGCTTCAAACAGAAATTGCTGACCCTCCAGTGCATCCACAACGCCCAAACACACCACTTGATGTGTGCCGGCGGGCCGCAAGAATAAATTTCGACAATCCGGCCTTTCGCAGCCAATGTGTGGATAGCCTCCGTCCTGAACATTGCCCAAAACGGTCAAGGTGACTCCAGATTCTTGTGCCACCCCGACTGGGCCCATCCCTGCAAAAGAGGCGATCAAGACCAAGCGAAGCAGAGTTTGACGGGGGCTCCAGCTGTGCATGATTCGAAAATACCGCATCGCCTCACTCCCACCCCATCACAATCGTCACTCCACCACTTCTACTGCGCCAGAAATCTGCAATCCACGCTCGTCCACCACGCGAATGTCATGGCGCCCTGGATTAAAAAACACCTCTAAGACGTGGTGGCCTTCAGTTTCTCCCAAATACTGGCCGTTGTCATGCCAAAACAGATGGGCATCTGTCCGAGAATGGGCCACCTCGATCACCATGCTCTGGAGCTCTCCATCCAGACCTCGGGGACGTTTCACCAAATCATACTCTTCCGGATAGACCCACTCCAAGCGACTGACGTCATCCATTGCACCCCCACTCATGCAGGCCTGTGACCACGATGGCAATGGAGCGAACCTCCCTCCTGACCTGCGGTGGTACCATTGCATGGCTGGAGGCAGCACAACCCATGAGGTGTCTGAATAGGCGGACGCGCAACCAGAGTGGACCCTCTCTTCGTTCTCATTGAGCTGAACGGTGGTGCAATAGCCGCAAGGTGCTGGGATGCGCTGGCCGACTTTGGCCGTCGTGGTGTTCCGACAGAACGGTCCCTTGCCATATCCTGTGGAGGCGCACAATGCAGCCTTCTGACCCTCGATGGCCTCATCGGATTCAGGAAAAGCCGACCCCCCAAAGGGCAGCTGACTGAGAACCTTGAAAAACAAGGGCGCAGAGCATTCCACGCCAATCAAACCCGGACGGCCCTCTTGACTCGCATTGCCTGCCCATACCACCACCAACCATTGTCCGTCTGTTCCCGCTGCCCATGCATCCCGATGGCCGTAACTCGTGCCTGTCTTCCAGTGAACAGGACGGTCTGGGCTCCAATGCTGCCAAGCCACTGGCCGCTTCACCTCCTCCATCATTTCACCCACCCGAAAGGCCGTTAACGGACTAAAAACCTGAGGCTTCGCTTGAGAATAACGGCGACCGAACGGGTCCATCAACCCCGCTTCTCCCTGGGGCCGAAGCGGGCTAAACAACGCCGCATACGCCTCCGCAATTTGAATGGGCGGGATCTCAGCGCTTCCCAAAATCAAGGACAGGCCATAATGGAAGGCATTGTCCTTCATGGACTGTATCCCCATGTTCTGGAGAAGCCCATGAAACTTCTGAAGACCAAACTTCCTGAGCAACCGAACGGCAGGCACGTTCAGCGATGCCACCAAGGATTCTTTGACCGATGGTGCCCCCCTGTATTGCCGGTCAAAATTCCGAGGGGTAAAATCCCCAATCCGGGTGGGCACATCCTCCAAAATGGATTGCGGTGTGACCATGCCCTCCTCTATGGCGGCCCCGTATAGAAGTGGCTTCAAAATGCTGCCTGTGGACCTCGGCTGTCTGAGCATGTCAAAGCCCGACCCCTCTGAATCCATCGCGCTCGAATTGCCCGCATAAGCCCGGATTTCACCTGAGCCCAAATCCACCGCGACCGCACAGGCATTGTGAACTTCATTGCCCTTCCATTGATCTACATGGGCATCCACCACGCCTTGGACCCGGTTTTGAAGGGCCCCATCCAAGGTGGAGTTGTAGGGTTGAGATGGCAAGACTTGGCATTGCCAATCGAGCAAATGCGGCGCCCGTCGAGGCAAAGCCAAAGGACGACTTGGCAGAGGTTCTCCTTTGGAAAGACGCCACGTCACAGAGTCGATGCTGCCTTGAATGAGCAGCTGATCGAGAAGCCGGTTTCTCTTGTTGCGAAAGGTGGACTCATTGCGACCAGGCAGGATCTTGGAAGGCGCATTGGGGAGAACCGCCAAAGAAGCGCACTCTCCCCAGGAGAGTTGATGAGCAGGAACGCCATAGTACCTCCAACTCGCCGCCTCCAAGCCTACAATGTTGCCTCCAAATGGAGCATGAGCGCAGTACATCCGAAGGATTTCATCCTTGTTCATGCGCCATTCTAAGCGCGTGGCCTGAGCCATTTCGAGCAGCTTCCGGGACAAGGACCGCCTGCGCTGACCGCTGGCCATCCGAACCACCTGCATGGTCAAAGTAGATGCACCGGAGACCACCCTTCCTGCTTGCCAGTTTTGCCGTGCGGCTCGGCCCACCGCCATGACGTCCACGCCCATGTGGTCCCAAAACCGCTTGTCCTCAAAGGCCACAATGGCGGCGACAAACTTCTCGGGAAGGGAGTCCGAAGGCGGAAAGCGCCATTGCTCATCGGCGGCAATGCGCGCGCCCAACAGCTGCCCATCGCGGTCATTGAGCACTGTAGAATAGGGCGCGTCAAAGAGGGGGAAGGACAAGCACAATGCCCACCCCCAGACCACTGCGGCCCCCGCAACAATTGCGATCAGCCGGATTGGATGTTGCCGCGCCCAGTCGATCACGGCGTTTTTACGGTCACCCACTGCCCTTGCGTAGACGCTTGAATGTCTCCATTGTACATCGCCTCGGCAAAAACGGGTGGTGCGTAATACCGCCCGGGATAGGTGGCCACCACTTCAAACGTGAGCGCAAGGGAGCCCCCCTGATTCATGCTGAAGTACGAGCTGACCCGGTCGTCTCTGATGTCCTGATACTCGACCTGATTGGCGGTTTCCTCTCCAAACAACCGTGCATTGGAAAGCTCCCAACCAGCGGGGATCATGTAGGTCAACGCCATCCTTTCCCGGGTGAGAAAATCGTCCTGGCGGGTTGCGTTCACCTCGACATACATGACTTCACCTGCCGCAACTTCACTCACATCAAAGGGCTTCCCTTGGCTGTCGACATACCGCACATCCAAAGACAGGCCTTTTGAATGGGCCACCTCCTCTCCGAATTGTTCGATGGCCGTCTGGGTGACGCTGACATACAACGGGACATCCGACCCGTGCTCCACGTTCAGGGATTGGGCCTGAGACATTGGTCCTCCGTCCACATTGAAGATTTTATCCGAAGTCGCCACAGGGGTTTCTTCTTCTCCCCATTTGACTTGGGCCACAAGCGGTCCTGAATCTGCCCCACCCAAAACTTCGGTCAACACGAACAGCCCGTATGCGATGTCTTGGGTGGACTTCCACCCCACGCCCATGTCCCTGGCCAGATCCATGGCCTGAACAGAAGCGGACTCCACTCGGCCCACTTTGTGCAAGGCCTCCACCCACATGGCCCTGTTCCGGAAATCTGAGGAAAAAGACCGCCAATAGTAGCGGCGATCAAAGCGCGGCATGTTGGAATCGAGCAAACGGTTGGCCAATTCGGCTTCCCCCAGCTCTGCATATGCCCCCGCCAGCAACATGGCCGTGCGAGCGTCCAAGGTCCTGAGGTTTCTGAGTCGCGTCATCGCGCCCACCTCTTGCTCTCCACATTGAGCCAACACCGAAAGTCGGTATCCCTGACCAAACATGGTCCAGGTCGCATTCTGGTCGTAGGACCAGTTCCTGGCCTGTTTCCGTTCGTATTGCGCATAGCGTTCGAGCATGCCTTGTGGGAGCGCGTGTCCCGCTTCTTTGGCTTGAATCAAAAAGTGCCCCACATAGGTGGACACCCAAGAATTGGCAGTGTTGCTGCCTGGCCAATACACGAATCCACCTCCTGGCAATTGACGCTTGCTCAAGGTGTTGATGGCCTTAAGAATGTTGGCGCGGTTGGTCACCCTTTGCTCTGGACTCAGTTCCACCCATTGGCCCAAATTCAACTGGGCAAACCCTTTTGAAGTGACCTGTTCTGAACAACCGTGAGGATAGGAGAGCAAGGACCCCATCCTGTCGTTCAGTTTGATGTCTGGCACCTTCGACAAACTGACCTGGCACGTTCTTGAATCGGGGACCCCGAAGGGCACCACCGTGGCACTCAGCGTGTCGTTCACCACATAGCTCTCCGTTCGGGTCACCCTCAGCATGGGATTCCTGACCTCAATGGCCAACGCATCTTCTGCACTGCGGCCCTTTGATTTGGCCCTGACGCTCAACTGAACCCGATCCACCCCGGCCTGAACCGTGCCTGGGAAGAACACCGTTTTCTGACCCGTGGATGAAAAAGAGACCTTCTTCTTTTGGGTGCCCCAATCCAAACCTTCACTCTCGGCTATGGAAACCTCCACGTCGTTGACCCCCTCTTCCAGTGCAAATACCGTCACGGGAACATCGATCCGCTCCCCGGGTGCGGCGAGCCTCGGCAAGGTCAATTGCACCATCAGGTCTTGCTTGACCCTCACATTGCCTTCTTCATGCCCCGTGGCTCCACTCGGGTTGGCTGCCACCACCATGACGCGAACGTTTCCGAGGTAATTCTGGATGTCCACTTGGTGCTTGGCTGTGCGGCCAGCACCCAGAGTAAACGGTCCCAGGTGACTGACCACCGGGCGAAAACGATCGGCATCTTCTTCTGAATCCTTGACTTCAGCGCCGTCTCCACCCACGGAAAGCACCTTCGCAATTTTGCCCGCAAAGGCCTCCAATACCCACGAATACATGTCCCAAGTGCGGACACCCAAAGCAGACCTTCGGGTGAAATAAGCATGGGGGTCTGGCGTGGCGAATTTGGTGAGCCCCAAGAGGCCTTCATCGACAACGGCCAAGGTGTATTCCATGCCCGCTCCATTGGCTTCGCTCACGGCGATGTCGAGGGTGGAATTCGGCTCCACCTCATCGGGAATCTTGAGTTCTGGAGACAGCTTTTTGGCGGGGTCTACAATCTCAACTGGCACAATTCCGTACATCCGGATCGGCAGGTCATTGCTGCTGTTCCCATGGGGTTGAATGACCATGGCATGCAGGTAACAATGCGGGGCCATGTCTTCTGTGAGCTCGATTTGGAGCCGCGTGGCCCGTTCCGTGGTCTCCACCACCCAATCCTCCAACTGAACACTCCCGTTTTCTGCGCTCAGGATCAATGTTCCGCCGGGAGAAGAAGGCACCTCGATGGTGGCCATTTCACCCACCTCATAGCTGTCCTTGTCCAAGACGAGCTCCACCACTTCAGCCGATTCGGCCTCTGCCGCTCCTCTGCCAGCCCGCCGGCCATAGGACCAATCGAAGGTGACCACCCTTGAACTCACATGTTTGCCTTCTTCATCTGACACCACGATGTAGATGCGGCCCCACTGTTCCTTGTTCAATTCAAGGTCGAATGAACCACGGCCATCCCGCAAATCCAGCTGGTGCTCTGAGATCAGCTCTTTGGTCGCGCTGTTGAGGCGAGACACGCGATTGCGTCCCTGCCTCCACCACCAAGACCAATCCAAACGGAAGACTTCCACCTTGACCTTTCCCGGTTTGAAATCCCCACCGGGACCCGTGCGAACCACCTCGATTTGCTGCTTTTCTTCTGTTGGCCAGTAACCGTATTGATTGGGTTCAGGCATTTTGAATCCCACATACGCTTTGAATGGCGCCAACTTTAACCGCTGAGAAGTCACACTGAACCGCCCGCCAGGCTCGAAGACCCGGGCGCGTGTTACCAGCTCTAAAGGACCGGGATTGTTGCTCAGGTATCCAGAATTCCAAACGACGGCATCCGAACCTTTCGCATCCAAAGTGCCGGTGACCATTCTTTGAGCCAAGCTTCCCACAGACTTGGTCACGTCGAAGAAATGAAAATCAGGGTGGCGATCGGCCAAGCCTTTGGTGTCTTTCACCAGACTTCCCTTCAGCTCATATTTCAACCCAGCAGCGCTGGCGCCCGTGAGCCATTCGCTGCTGATTTTGAGACCAAATTTTTGCATGCTCCCGTCGATGACGTTTTGATTGGCGCTCACAGAAATGTCCAATCGATTGGGCTGAATGGTTTCGACAGACAATGACTTGGTGAAGGTGGCCGAGCCGATTTCCACTTTGGCCAGCCATGTGCCGGTAGGAGCGTCCACATCGGTTTTGAAGTGAAGGGGCCGGATGCTTTTGACGCCGCGGTCCACAACCCGGCGAACCACTTCTCTCCCCTTTGCGTCTTCCACCGTTAACACCACGGGGTGATTGGGAGGAAGGGGATTGTAGCGGTCGTCCAGAATGGCATCCAAGAAAATGGTGTCCCCCGGGCGCCAGACCCCGCGTTCGGTATAGAGCATGCACTGGACCCCTTCTGTCACTTTTACGCCCTGTACATCAAATGAAGAGATGGAGAGGCTCGCTCCATGTTCCAGCTTGACATAGGCCTTTTGACCTCTCCAAGTTGCGACCGCCAAAAAGGGCTTACCTCCGCTTGCCGACAAACTCAATGCCCCTTGGGCATCCGTGCTTCCTGTGGCCACGGGCTGTCCCTGGTAATTCATCAACTCCACGGTCACCCCGGAAAGCACTTTTCCATCGGTGAGGTGGGTCGCATACGCGCGCCATCCGCTCTCTCCTCCTTTGACAATCAAACCCAAATCGGAGACCAAGACATTCCGCTCGATGGTCCTTCGGTTGCCGTAATAACTGATGTGGCAGGGGTTGTCGCGCATTTGGTACCGATAACCGGGCACATACCGACCTCCTTCATAGGGACTGAACACATCGGCGTCATGTGCCCAAGTGTCCGGGTCTTCGGGGGTCTTGCCATCGCATGGATAGCTAGAATAGGCGGGCCTGAAACCGATTTCCACATGGTAAATGGCCCCTGGGGCTCGCTCGACCAACTCCTCCAAATCGATGGAGTAGTTCTCCCAGTGGTGAGTGGCCGCACTGCCCAATTCAACCCTGCGGTCTGCAATGGGACGGGCCACCCTCCTCAACCGCGAGGTTCCCGACAGCGCATTGTCTTGGAAAAACTGCAGCGTGTTTTCCTCGAATACCTGGAAGACACGAACATCCACCGCCGTGAGCCCTTTTGCACGAAAGGGAACCTGAGCCGACCCCGACGTGGGCACCACATTGCCTTCTCCGATGAACTCCACCTCCGGCTTGTTGACCGTGAATGTGAATTCCTGAACGATGGGGCTGAGCAAGGGCTCACCCAATACGTTTTTGATTCCCTCTGCCACCCGCAGAGTGGTGACACCGGTCTTGACCCCATTGGGATAGCATTCCACTCGACTCCCATCAACCCTCACATCATGGAGGTCTTCATTGTCCAATTGAAACAGCCCCATCAGTCGCTGGCTCTTGAGAATGGGACTGGAGAAGATCAAGGTGATCTTTTGATCGGGCAGCTGCCCCACCCTTGCACTCAGCAGGGAAAAGTCATTCAAGGGCGGCACAGCCATGGTCGTGAATGCGCTCCCATCCAGCTTCAATTCGATCTCCTGCTCGCTTGAGGTCCGCTCCACGGAGTCCACAGCAAAATTCCAGATGTGCCGGTCACCGGGGCAAGACCACTCCACCCGATTGGCCTCTATGCCTTCCAGCGAAACCCTTTGCGCCACCTCATCCATGTTGGACAAATCATTCGACAGCAGCGTCCCCTCGAGCCGGTTCCAGCGAAGGTCGAGGTCGGACAACCCCTCCAGCGAGTAGCCATTCAACTCAAAGCGCTGTTCAATGGTGGAGAAATTGAACGAAAAGGTCTCCAGCTCTTTCGGGACGTCCATCAGCGCTCCCAAGGCAAACCGAACCTCGTATTCTGTGCCCGGTGCCCACCTTGGGTTCGGGATGAATTCCAATGCGGTCTCCGACTTCCACACCGTCTGCCCCTCCATGGGAGGTTGAATGTCAAAAACGGCTGAGGAGATCGGTGTCCCTGGCACCATGTTGATGCCAATCTCATCGGACAATTGCACCACAACGCCCTCCTCCGCAGAGATGACGCCTGAGGTGTATTGAACAATGTGATGATCGAGGTTGGGCGTCCAATGCGTGGCATCGGTTGACGTTTCCCCACAGGAAGCGAGGACGAACAGAATGGGCGCGAGAAGCGCACCCAGGGACCATGTTTTCATGAAGCAAACTTTGGCACAGTGGTGAATTCCGACCCTACAAATGTTGGAGGACCGTCGCTGCACATTGAACGCATGAAATGCCTCAATTCCTATCCGAATGCCATAATTAATTTGACTTCACTCCTTAAGAGCAAAAAAGGCGGGTCAGGGCTGCCGATCCCATCGACAGTTGCGGAACAAACCTTCACACGGTTCCCTCACTGCACCTGAACGAGCGGTGTACTCTGTGTAGATGGCTTCGCCAATCAAATCGGAGTACAGCACGGTGCTGCTGTCTGGGAACAAGGTCAACGTCATATTGGTGTCCCGGGACAGAAATTGATAGGTCCCACTGTGCCTCTGCTCATCCTCGAATTGAAACCGATAGCGGCCTGCACTTCCGGCTGGTGAAGGCTCATCAAACTCCATCCACAAGGGGCCCTGCGTGGCGCAGGATTGACAGCCTGCTTCGTCATTGCGATCAAATCGCCCCACGATTTCCTGATCCATCGGGGAGCAAGACAGAAAAACCAGGGGAATCATCCAAAGCGCCTTCATCAGGGGCAAAATAGCCCCTATTGAACTAGTGGGCCTTACCGACATGGGCAACTTGGATTCGGCCGCGGGCGTTTAAGATGACAGCCTTGCCGTCTTAGACCTTTCAGTGATCGGCCTTGCCAGTTGAATGTGACGCCGCTTAGGCTGCGTGAGAACCGTCGCAGAATGGGGGATTTTTGGTTTGCTTGCACAAGCACATGGCTGCGGGGCCTGACTTCTCGGCTTGGAACACCTTTGGGGCCAAGCTGGATCCGGAATGGGCGCCGTTGCACCAAGGCTGGTTGCTGGAGTGTCCGCAGCTGCACCAAGCGTAAGTCTTGCCTTCTTCAAGGGTCTGCATGTCGGGACGGTCGCCGGCTCTTTTGGGGGTAGAATCGCTCATGGTGTCTGGGGCTGATGAATCAATGGCCACTGTTGGCCGATTGCAATAACGAGACCATAAAGTCAAGAGGCGTTGAACCAAGTCAAGAAAAGCCGCCTTGAACGCGGCTTCTTCGCGCCTTGCTCAAAGCTTCAGGGGTCACCCCTATGTACGAGGCGATCATCCATTGCGGGATGCGGTTGACCAAGTCTGGATAGGAGGCCAAAAACGACTCATACCTCTCCAACGCAGAATGGCTCAGCAACATCATCACGCGATCCTCCAGCGTCACAATCCTGCGCAGCAATCGACCGTGATGGCCTTCCCCAAAGACCTCATGGTTTTCATCAGGACTGCCTGTGTCTTCTGAAGATGGCGGCTCGAATCGATGAACTTCCGCATCTTCAATGGCCTGAACGTACACCCCTGAAGACTGCCCTTTGATTTGGGACTCAATGTCCCCGATGATCCAGCCTTCAGCGGCAAACAGCAGGATGTGCTCCTTGCCCTTGGCATCGACTTTAAACGTTCTCAAGACCCCTTTTCGGACCAGGAAAGTGCCTCCATTGGACTCACCCGGTCGAATCAAAAAATCCTGCTTTTTGATGTGGATTCTTTCGCTCATGCTGACAGCTTCTTATCGATGCTGAATCTAAAGGTCAACAGAGTCTCTACTTCTTGAACCAGTTCAAAAAACCCCGGTGGGTCAGGCACTCACCGGGGAATCTCGAAGTAGCTCCGACAGGAATCGAACCTGCATCTCGGGTACCGGAAACCCTCATTCTATCCATTGAACTACGGAGCCGAACAAAAACGGTGCGCGGGGAGCGCACCGTCCGGTTTGTTGTGGAGATACGGGGATTCGAACCCCGGACCTCTTGCATGCCATGCAAGCGCTCTAGCCAGCTGAGCTATACCCCCTTCCACAAAGTGGGTGTCCTTCCCTTCGGAAGCGGGGGCAAATATAGGCTGTCGATTGACTTGGCCAACCCGCGATTCTACAGAAGCACTCAAGGCCGGATGACGACCCGTTTGCGCAGGGTTCCACAGTCCTTCTCCAAGACCATGACCGCCCATCCCGAAGAAAAAGGAACGGCCACAACAGACGTGCTCCCCCGCAGCAACTGGCGCCCCTGCATGTCATGAAAGGCCCAGCGAATCAGCGACGCCTCCTCCCATGAGGTTCCACTCCGCAGGGCACTTGGGATCTGGTCCCAGCAATCGCCATTGGGTGATTCATGGCCCACAAAGGCCGCTTCTGGCAGCACCAAAGAAGAAACGCTGTATTCAAAATTGCCATTCAGGGGACCCGCTGGGACGCGAAACAAAGCGGCGTCGGGAGAATCTGTCCAGCTGTTGCTGAAGCCGGCCATGAGAAAGCGGCCTTGCCCATCCACAGCCAGCGCCCGAACGTCTTCGTCTTCGACACCACCAAAGGTGTGGGCCGCAAACCACGCCCCTGTTTCTCCGGACCGTTCTTGCACCAAAATCCCCGTTCCTCCAGCCCCAGAATTGACACCCTGAGAGGTGCAACGGACCAAGTCATTGCGCCAAATAACCGCACGCGCTGTCCGGTCCGCATCGCTCATGGTCACCGCCTCCCACGCCATCTCCCAGAGGTTGGGGTCGTCCTGTGATGGCCCTCCCAATTTGCCGTAAACGGCATCCAACGATCCATCGTCCGACACCAAGGTTCCTCCCCAAGCCACCCCTTGAGAACTGGCATCGATGGAGGAAAAACCCAGCGTGGACCAAGCCACAGGTGCTGTCGCCACCACTTGTGGCGTTCCATCCACCAAGGTGACCACCAGGATGGCCGACGGCTCTCCTTCCAAGTCGGCTGCCACATACAAGGTGTCGGCATGCCAAGTGACGTCCACAGCGACTGCGCCCTCCGTGTTGGGCAGAACCTGCAGCTGAGGGGCACCCTCTTCTCCTGACCACACACCCACAAATATTCCTGTGGCCTCTGTCGCAGGCGCGGAAGTGGGCACGCTGGACCCTGCAATCAAGAAACTTCCCGGACCCGCGGGCGCCATGGATGACTGAACCACAGAACCCGGAATTCCCAATGAAATCGGGGATCCAACCGTCTCCCCCACCACGCGCAAAAAGCCTCCCCACTGGCCTTCTACCATGGCGTTATAAAGCACCGCAACGTCACCGTTTTGGATGCGGACCACATCCTCTACTTGAAGGGCTGACGGCGCACCTACATTCACATTGGGGTCGCTGGCAAAGGCAAAACCCCAATCCCATTCCAACTCTGGATTCAAAGCGGCGATGAATCCCTTTTTGCCCAGCGGGCCTCCGGGTGCCCAGACCGCTTGTCCCTCTGCCATGACAATGTCACTGGTGGTTTCTCCGGCCAACAATACGCCTTGCTCATCTGCCCACAACGCGGTGGCCAACTCCACCCCTTCTGCGCCAAGCAAGCGCACTTCAACAGAATCTTGGGCCCAAGACGTGGACATGAGAAAGGCCAGGACCAACGTCCCGGTGCCTCGGCGCCATGGGACTGTTGAAAGCCTCATTCCGAAATGGACTCCAAATGCGCCTGACGCATCACCTTCATTTGCCTCGCCAATCCCGCGAAACGATCCAACGCCAGCATGTTGGCGCCATCGCTTTTGGCTTCTGCCGGATTGGGGTGGGTTTCGATGAAGACCCCATCGGCACCTGCTGCGACTGCAGTCCGGGCCATGTGGGCAATGAGCTCGGGCCGCCCCCCTGTGACCCCCGAAGCCTGATTGGGCTGCTGAAGGCTGTGGGTCAGGTCCATGATGGTGGGGCCAAATGAACGCATGACAGCCAGCCCCCTGAAGTCCACCACCAAATCTTGGTAGCCGAAGGTGGTTCCACGCTCGGTCACCCAAGCCTTGGCATTGCCCGACTCGTGAACCTTCCTCACGGCGTGCTCCATGGATTCTGCGCTCAGAAATTGTCCCTTTTTGACGTTCACCACCTTGCCTGTATTGGCCGCAGCCACAAGCAGATCGGTTTGTCGGCAGAGAAAGGCCGGAATCTGAAGCACATCCACATGCGGGGCGGCCATGGAAGCCTCTTCGGCGCGGTGAATGTCGGTGGTCACTGGAATGCCGAAGCGCTCCCGAACAGCTGACAAGATGCCCAAGGCCTTTTCGTCACCGATGCCCGTGAAGCTGTCGATGCGCGAGCGGTTGGCCTTTCGGTAGCTCCCTTTGAAAATCAATGGAAGGCCCAACTTGCTGCAGGTTTCCAACAACGACTCCGCAATGCGAAAGGCCATGTCCTCGCCTTCGATGGCACATGGCCCTGCGATGATTTGCAATTGGTCTCCTGCGGTCCAGCCGGTCTCCGGGCTGTGGCGATGATGGGGATGCATGGTGCGAAGTTCGTGTATGGTTCAGAAGGATTGATGCCAATTCAAACCCAAGGCCATCCTCCCTCCTGTTCCGGCCAAAGCCAGCCAGCGCGAAGTCAGATGCAAAGTCCCTCCCGGTCGACCTTGGCGAACAGCGCGCGAGGGCATCCTCACCGAAAGGGGAATGTAGGTTCCTCCCCATCCGCCATATCCCAATCCAATGGAGGCCTGCAGAGGCCCGCGGCCACTTCGGCGGGTGATTTCGATGAGCGGCCGGGGCGCGTATGAATTTTGCTCGGCCCTCAAGAGCCAAACCACGCCTGGGGTTCTCATCGCATGGCGCTCCCAACTCAAGCGCACCGTGGCTGGCAAATTTCTTCGCAAGCTGCCCACCAGGGTATCGCTGCTCCACGCCCCTTCCAAGGAAGGTGCGCCTTCGGTGATGAGCGGCAAACCGCCATATGAAAGCGCCGTGTCGAGTTGATCAAACACAAACTCGCGAAAACGCGCATTGCCCAAATCCGATAGGGAAAACGACCAGCGGTCCAATCTGCCCTGTCCCCCATTGGCCTCCTCCATGGCCACGCCCAAGTCCACGCCCAAGAGGTTTCCCACCCCCAAGGTGGACAGCTGTTGGGCACGGGCATCCAAGGCCACCGTGGATTGATCCCAAGTGAATTGACTCTTCGAAGCCACACCCCCTGCACGGTGAGAATGCATCTCCCCCGCATTGATGCTCCAGCTTAAACTCAACTTCACGGGGATGCCAAAACAACTTGAAGTAAAGCTTCTTAACCCCCCTATTTTCAGTGATGTAAATGATAAATATTGATAACCTGACCCCCCGAGATCACTGGGGTACTGGTGAGACAAACCGTGGCGACCAAAGGCCAATTGCGCAGTGCCTGGCGACCACCTCATGGCCCCCAATTGATGGTACTCCAAAGCCACAGTGGTTCTCCAACCCGATGGATCTGCAGCTTCAAAAAGCCCCATCGCTGGCAACGTCGCCTTGACCCCTGAGCGCAATGAACCTCCCGCAAAGGCGCCGTCCTTTTGCTCGGTGAGCGACACCAAAGAGCGAACGGGAGAGGAGATGTCTCCACCAAACGCAAAGCCGGCCAGTACAAACTTGTTGAGCGCATTGGATGCCCACTGACCCTCGGCAAAAACATGAACCGACTCCACCGGAGGCTGGACCAATGTGTCGCTGGGGTAGCCTTGTGCTTGGACCGCAATGGCCAAAGACAGATTCAAGACGAGGGCTGCAATCCACTTCATTGGACAGACAAAATGGCGTTGCCTTGGAGGTGACCCTGAATGGCCATGCTTTGGGCGGCTTCGAAACGTGCCGTGCTTCCTGTGGATTCGAGCTCGACCCTCAATTCCAGCTTGGCGCCATTGCGCAGCGCTTCAAAGTGAGGCTGAATGAAGGACAAGGAGGCCTCTGTGAGCGATGGAGCCAAAGGGCTTCCAACCGCTCCTGCCACAGTGACCTCGGGGAATACCCACCAATCCTCACCAAAAGGAAACAAGCCCCATGGCTCGGGAAGCTCCACAAGCCTCATTTGAAGTCGGGCCCCAACGGGAAAACCATTGTCGATGGTCAAGTCAAGTTCACCGGAGAAATCCACCCAATCCGGCGGACTCAACTCCAGGGTGTCCAAGAACACAGCCCGCGCAGAAGACACTTCCAAAGGCGCCCGCAAGGCCACATTCAAGGAGGGCAATTGGGTGAGATCAATCCGGTCATGTCCTCCCGAAACATCACCCAGCGGATTGACTTCCACACCGATGTTCCACGACAACGCGTCCGGAATGGACGCCATGAACTCGGCCAAATTCCCATCGTCAGAAGTGAATCCTACGGCCGCTGTCGTGGGCTGAATGGACCAGCTGCCCATGTCACCAGACCCCGAAACCAAGGCCCGAGACAAAAACACATCTTGGGCCATCGCAGGCCCTGTTAACGGCAGGATCTCCACCCCATCTGCAAGGGTGTCGATTCGCTCCAACGAATGGATTTTGCCCATCAGGTCCAGCCCCGTGGTGTTTTCTAAAGCCAAGGCCAACTCCAATTCCGTCCAGCCCACTTGCAACCCTTGAAGGGACCCCAAATCCATGACTGCAGTGGCGTCTGTGGTGGACAATTCTTGCGTGTCGAAACGGCCTTCCACTTGCGCCACATCAAGGCCGGTCAAGGCCACGGTCAATGAGAGCATATCATCGCCCATGACCCCCACACTTTCACTGGCACTGTTGGACACCAGCACCTCCCAACGGGTGAACAATCGGCTCCAATCGGTGCCCTCTTCACCTGTTAAGTCCAGAACCACGCCCGTCAAATCCAAACTCACCGTGGTGGTTTCCTCGTTCAACTGCAAGACGATCTCATTGCTGCCCTGGTTGACTTGGGGAGGAAAAGAGGCCCCTTCTAGCGTGTAGCGCAAGGTCAGTGGTCCTGCCACTGAACTGCTGATGGACATGGAGAGTTCTCCTCCGCCAAGACGCGCCCTGCGGAGCCCTGTGGACGGCAAATCAAGCGAGATGTTTTCGGTGTCTTGCCACAAAGGGGTTCCCGGAGAAATGGGGATGGGACCGCCGATGAAAGGCAAGGTGAAGGATTCTGTCCAGGCCGTGTCCAAATTGGGCACAAGCGCTTCGGGATCGATCCAGTTCCCTGTGGTGTTCACCTCCAGGACCAGCCCCTCCTCTCCTTGGCTCCACAATGTGTCGGGAATCAGATTTGACCAACTCAAGGTGTCATTCAACAGGATCACATCGTGCAATGGCACCTGCCATCTGACGGGCTCTGTCCGGCATCCGATCATCAGAAAAGACGCCATAAGAGCGCCGGCGATGCGACCGAATGGGCTTGTCATGATTGGGGTTTGCGCCATGGTTCAAAACAAAGGGCAACGGCCAAACCCAGGGGCAATACCGCTGGATGAAAAGCCTGAATGCTCACCGACTCTGGTGCCGCACTCAAAACCGCCGTACCCGCAGCCAACCAGCCCAAAGCCCGGCCCAAGCGGCGCTTCCACACAGGGGAGTTCTCGGCCAATCCTGGACCGAGCAACTGCAATGGCATGGCCCAGAGCAAATTGAGGTTGTACCGGGTATCCAAGTGATCGGTGGCCAGCCACAGAAAAGCCAACAGCAGCCCCACAGTCCCCGTGAGCCAAAGCAGTAAACGGCGAATGGCCCGGCGGCCGAGCATCCACTCCAAAATGCACAATGCCAATGCGGCCCAAGCTGCAGTGACAGGCCAGCCCGCTTCATCCGGTGAGGTTCGCAGCATGGACGGCAGCAATTCCCTTTGGGTTTGAACCAAAGGCCGCTCTTGCATGGAGGATTGATCGAGCACCATGCCCTCCAATTCTTCGGCCAAATGGTCGGGCAGAAATGCGTCTCCGCATTTCCCAAGGGGCTCATCAACAGGCAATCCAAGCACCAAATCAATCCCAAACCGGGTGAGGGGAATCCCACCGAGCTTGGCCCGCAACAAGTCTCGGTAAGTGCTGTCTATTCGGTCCTCGCAATCCACTGTCAAGCGAGGGCCGAAGACATCCTCCAAAACAGTGATCACGCGGGTGGCGCAGTTGTCGTAGAGAAACAGGTATCGGTAATCCCGGTGATCGGGATGGGCATTGGCCATCAAATGGGCATTCAATCGGGCAATGTCCTCGGGGCTCAAGGCCAATTGCTGCTCGCGCACCCCGCGCCCTGACCGGATGTACTCTTCTAAAAAGCCACCAAACGTGCTGGTGCTCAAGGAGTAAATCAGCTCCCCTTTGATGAACCGTGGGTAAAACCCTTGGCCAAAATGAAAGGTGCCGTAGTTGAAGACCCGATCCAAGGGTGGATCCGCCGCCAAGTCCGTGATGCGAAAGGCGGTGTGTCCAAAGGCGCTGTAGAGCTCATTACCGGGACTGCAAGTGAGCACACTGGCCTTTGCCGCGTCCGAAAATTCAGGCAGAACCGCATCCGGATCGGGCGGGAATGGAACCGACTGGCCGCTTCCTACGAGGGAACCCATGACGGCCAAGGTGAATAAGAGGAGACTGAACCTGTTCACTGTGGCAAGATGGCTCCGCGAAACGGCATCTCCACAGGACCGGAAAGCCAGGCCCTGTCTTTGGCCGCAAACACAACGCCCATGGTCCCACCGGGCGACCTGAACTTGAATGCATCGCCGCCCATGGACCACCTGAGCACGGCCGCTGCAGCCACCGTGCCACTGCCGCAACTCATGGTTTCTGCCTCTACCCCTTTCTCGAAAGTGCGCATGGCATACCTGCCCTCTGCGTCGGTTTCTGTGGCCACCACATTCACATTGACCCCTTGGGGAGCAAAGTCAGGATGGTGGCGAAGCGGGATGGCCAATTCGAGAAGGTTGAATTCAACCAAGTCCTCCTTGGGCAAACCCACCACCAAATGCTCAGTTCCCGTGTGGACATAGGTTCCGTGTTCGGTGTCCTTGGGCGCATGGTGCACCCTCAAATCCACACATGGCTCTTCGTGCAACCAATGGCCCTCGTGTGCACCATCCATGGCTGTGAACCGCGCCTCATTCAACGGCTCCTCCAAGAGGCTCCTCCACCATGCAAAAGCCGCACGTGCTCCATTGCCGCAAAAGGCTTCTGTGCCATCTGGATTCAAAAATGTGAGGGCGTAATCCACCCCTTCTGCCTGTTCGATCAACAGCACCCCATCGGCACCAATGCCATGGCGACGGTGGCACCATTGCGCCACTTGACTGGCCGTCGGCCGCCATCCCTTTCGGTCTCCTTGGCGAAGGTCCAACCCAATGAAATCGTTGCCTGAGGCATCGAGCTTTGCGAACTCCATGGATGCAATTTCGGTCGTGAATCGGGCCCGACACTGCCAACTCCCATCAAAAACTTAAATTGAACCAATGCGCGGCTCCTCCTCACTCCGAATCTTCTGTCTGACCGCAGCCATGCTGGGCATCAGCGTGGGCGTGGCGGTGGGACAAGTCGACCTGTATGACGCCAGGCTGCCTTTGCCTGTGCTGTTCCTCCATGGCATGAGTGGCGATGCCAGCAGCTGGGGGGAAATGGCGAATCTTCTTTCTCAAGACGCGGGCCTCACGGAAGGTCCCAATTTGAACTATTGCCTGAACGGAGATGGCAATGATGACCAGTCCACCTTGGACGAGGTTCTCCCCTTCACCGCTTTGCCGACTGCACATGCGGATTTCTTCCGGATCAACTACGAATGCAATGCCGCTGGCAATTGTTGGTCCAATGGCGGGGCGAATTCAGACGGCATCTTCAGCGGCCAAGCTGCTGCGGCCAAACAAGGCTTGGCTGTGGCCGACGCCATTGCAGAAATTTTGGAATCCACCGGGGCCCCCAAGGTGATTCTGGTGGCCCACAGCATGGGTGGACTTGGGGCGCGTGAATACCTGCAAAATCCAGGATTTTGGCCGGTGAACGACAATGGGGAAGCGCACCACTGCGTGGCCAAACTGGTGACATCAGGCACCCCCCATGCGGGAAGCAACTTCACTGTGGGTTGGCTGGAAGACCTGGGGGATTTGTTTGGATTCGACATTGAGCAACGGTCCGATGCGGTCCGGGATTTGAGGACGAGTTATTTCTACTCCGGCGACCCTGGGGTGTACCTGTTTGGTGGCACCGAAGACAACTGGGTGCTGTGGGACTTCCT
>CALKHD010000237.1 GCA_938092195.1 uncultured Flavobacteriales bacterium
CCAGCTTGCCACCCAGCATGCAATGAAGTGCCGGAAGCTGAAGGGTTTTGACCCAAGGCCAATGTGGGAAGGACAAACGATCCCAAAATCAAGAGGGCGACCACCAAGGACTGGAGGAGTCCGGTTGTCGCGTTAAAGCGGAGGAGTGAATCAGAAGACATGACGTGGTATTCACGCCCCCATACGTCGCTCGATTTAAAAAGGTTACTCAGAGGCCAAGTTGGTGGCCAGCTCACGGCCCACTTTGGTTCCGATGGCCACGCCCATGCCGCCGAGTCGAACAGCGTGGTGAAGCCCAGGTTGGGTTTGTCCAATCAACGGCCTGCGGTCTTGACCAACTCCCAGCCATCCTGTCCATCGATGGGTGATGGTGTCAAGAGGGCCGAGCCAAGACTCGGCCGTGGCGGTCAGCTGCGCATCCCAATCTTGAATGGGCTGGGCATTCACGGGGTCTGCAGGGGCCAAGTCATGTCCCCAATGACGACCTCCGCCAAACAGCACATGAGACTGCCCCAAGGTTCTGAGGTACAAGTAGCCTCGGTCCAAATGGTAGGTGCCAAGGGGCCAAGACCCGGGCTTGATTTTGGCCACCAATACGCGGTTGGGGACAGGTCTAGTGTCCATCTTGGGAATCAAATCTGAAGCCATGCCATTCGTGCACACGGCCAGCTGCGAAGTCAAAAGCTGACCTTGATGGGTTTGGATGGCCCATTGGTCACCTTTTGGATGGAAGGATTGAACTTGGACTCCATGAACCCGATGGACGTTGGCTCGGTCCAGTGCCCGATGAAAGGCCTCCACCATTTTCCCCGTGTGAATCATGCCTTCCCAGGGCAGGGCCACTGTTTGATGCGCCCCTACTTTTCTCGCCCTGTGTTTGTCAATCAAGGCTGCAGGGGAATCCTGAAGCCGAGGGTGAATGTGTCCCAACACCTTGGCCAAAATGGGAGCCACCGCTTCATTGATTTCGGGCAAAGCACGAATGACTTGCTGAGCCAGTCGGACGTCGGTGTCACGCTCAGAAAAAAGCTCCCAACCGCCAGACCACGACATGCCAATGGCTTCTTCGCCCAGAAGTTGGAGCATGTCCGAAAGGCCCTCAGCCCTAGACTGCACCAATTCTTGGAGTTTCGCCAAGCCCAACACTTGGAGGTCGTCTAGCCACTCGCCGGCGCTGCCAAAACAGGCGAATCCCGCATTGCGGGTGGTGCCTCCAGCGGAGATGGGTGCGCGTTCGATGATGCGAACGTGCGCATCTGGGCGCAGCTTCTTGAAATGGAGCGCTGCACTCATGCCCACAATACCGGCACCTACGATGGTTAAATCGGCAGGCCGAAGCAAGTATTCACTTTCCCAGTATCCTGTGGGCATACTTTTGCGTAAGAGACGTGAATATGATGTTGTGCATTGGATTGAATGGCCTTTCTTGGAGTTGGTTGGACTGAACGTTGCGACAAAGATGGATGGGAACAGGACTTCGGGAACAAGTTTGAGGTGGTCAACGGCCGCTTTCCTCTTGCTGTGCTGTGGTTTGGCCATGGGGCAGGCTGGCATCGAGGTCAATGGCGCCGTGAGAGACAAGGCCGACAACGCCAAAATTTCGGGTGTGAGTGTCGAGGTCTTTCAAGGCGGGCAGTCTTATGATGCTGTTCAGACACTGGGAAATGGCAAGTATGCCCTTTCGCTGGATCACGGGTTGGATTATGAGGTGGTGTTCACTTCAGGAAACCTGAGTGTGCGCAAGGTGCAAATCAAAGCGTCCACCATCCCCGATGAATTTCAAGGTGAGCCGTTTTACCTGACGGTAGAAATGAGCCTGTTTGAGGTTCCTGATGGCTTTGATGTTGCGATTCTTGAGGAGCCAATTGGAATCGTGAGGTTTGACGCAAGAAAGCAAGAGTTGGGTTGGGATGGTGCATACACCAGCCGGATGCAAAAGCGCATTCAAGACGAATTGGAACGGGTTGAGAATTCGGGCGGTGATGACGGTGATGACGGAGCCTCTGTCAACAAAGAATATGAAGAGCACATGCGCAAGGCCGAGGTCGAATTTGGTCGAGGTCGCTGGGAGCAAAGCATCAATTGGTTAGAAAGGGCCCTTCAGGAAGTACCAGGAGACAGCCGGGCCGAGAACATGGTGGAGGAGGCCCAAGCCAACTTGGAACGCGCGAATGAAGAGGCTGCAGTTTCCGCAGAGTACGATCGTTTCATGCGAGAGGGCAAAATCAAAATGAAGCGAAAGGACTGGACGGGGGCCCGAACAGCCTTCGAAGAAGCGCTGGAGCTCAAGCCAGGGGAGCCAGAGCCCACTGAGCTTTTGGCGGAAATCAACACTGAAACAGCCGAAGAACAGCCCGAGGAAGATCCCGAAGAAGTGGTGGCTGACCCTGAGCCAGAAGAGGACACTGCATCACAAGAAGAAGCCGATGCAGCGCGGGAAGAGGCCGCCCGGCGAAAGCAATACGACCGGTTGATTGAACGCGCCGATCGAAATTTCGACAAGCAGAATTTTGCCGAATCCAAGGAGCAATATGAAGAGGCGTCACTGCTCTATCCCAATGAGGTTTACCCCTTTGATCGAATCGCAGAAGCCAATGAGCGAATTGTGGTTTTGAGCCTTCCTGAAGAAGAGGAAGAGGTTACTGAGTCTGATTCTGAAGCTTTGGCCTTGGACAGGGAATATGAAGACCAAGTGAGACAAGGAGACTTGGCTTTTGAACAAGAAGATTGGGTGTCTGCGAAAGTGGCCTATGAAGCGGCACAAGCCCTAAAACCAGAGGAGCGCTATCCAAAAAACAGACTTCGTCGTTTGGAAGGGTTGATGGAAGAAGATGGCCTTGAGATGGAGTCCGAATTGACCGTGAACACGGAGGAGTTGATGCAGGCGGATGCCGAAGAAGCGCAGCGACTTGCGGAAGAAGCCGACCTCTTGGCAGCCGATCAAGAGAGGCTCATGGAATTGGAGCGTGCGGAATTGGAGGCGGAGGAATCTCTTCAAAGAGAGCGAGCCAAAGCGTCCTCAGATGCGAGCAAAGACAGAAGCCGGAATTACATTTTGGCCCGTCAAAATGAAGCGGAAGATGATGCGGAGGCTTATTACCGAAACGCCCTCGAGTCTGAGGTTCGCGCCCGTGGTCAGGCCGTCAATGAAAAGTTCGATCAGAACGAAACCAGTCACACACTGTGGGCAGGAAATCAAGCGGGGCGCCGAGGAAGCGAATGGATGGACATCCAAGACTTGGTGGTGACCCAAGAGGAGAGCAGACAAACGTCTGCGTCCAGAAGAGAAGAGCGAATCGAGCAGCTGAATTTCACTGTTCAAGTTCAGGAGGAGCAAAACAAAGACAGACAGGCCATGTCCAACGCTTTGCGGAAAGACCGAATGTTCCAAGTGGAAGAGAAGGTCCAGGACCACGAGGACTTGCTGTTTGATCGAACCAAGCGATACGCTGTTTTTACGGACAGTTTGGATCGATTGCTAAAGGCCTACGAAGAGTTCAACCGCGACATCCGGCTCTCATCTGTGGATGCGCGGATCATGAGGTATGAGCAGGTGCAGCGGAAAGCAAAAAGACACAGCACCATCGGGCTTGGGGAGGAGCAAAGAAGACTGGAAAGTTGGATGTCCATCAAAAAAGTAGAGCGAGAAGATTCACAAGCCAGAGCTGCTGGACAGGGTGCAGCTGAGCTCAGGGCTGTTGTGTCCTTGCGCGAAGCGAACAATCGATACAGCGGAGCTCCCTTGGCCTCGACAGATTACAACGATGTCCAAGCCAAGGAAGGCATCCGCGAAGGTGTTGAAGAGCGCAGTTTTGAAGATGGCAACTCATTGGTCATTGAGCGAACCGTCAGGGTTGGCAACGAAGTCAACATCTACCGAAAAACGGTCGCCAAACACGGTGTGTACTATTTCAAAAATGACCGCTCGATCACCAAAGACATTTGGTTGCTCGAGACATTCCAGACTTCGGACTGATCATTGGTCTTTGGGCCTTTTTTCGCTCGGGCATGGCTGTGGTTCCGACGGAGCGAGGTCCACGGCATGAATGGTACACGCATCGCCTGAAGGAGAAATTGCCCAAAGTCCACCTTGCACTTGGGCCCAGCCGGAGGGCCAATTCCAGCTTTGTCCGGAAATGTCCAGGTCCATGGGCATTCCATTGCACGTCACGGCCAAATTGCCCTGAGCCCAAGAGCTGCCCCAATTCCCAAAGTGGTTGATTCCCCCCAACCACTCTGGGACTGGCGACTGAATGAACCGCAAATGCGTGTCATTGTCTTCAAACCGATTCCACCCGCCACCGGACATCGGATTCATGGCCAATTGACTTCGGTTGGACAGCACACCCGTGTCGCAGTCTTTGAATGCTGAGCAATTCAATTGGAGCAATTCGTTCTGGCTGTCGATTCCAACCCCCAAACGTTCGAAAAGACAAGATTCGGCCCGAAACTGTCCTGACCCTTTTGACTTTAGGCCAAAGGCTGCATTCTCAAATTGACAATCCTGAAGCACATTTGGTCCGCCCAATGGTTGGCACGTGTGGTCCACAGGGTGCGCTGAAAACAGGGAGTTTGACACGTTCATTTGACATTGAAAATGGACGTTTGACCCCCACTGAAAAGAGCAGTCATGCGCATCAAAACGGCCATTTGACTGTTTGAGGTTCAATCCTTGAAGGTGATGCTGTTGCAAAAACAAGTCGCCATCCACCACCACTGAATCTGTAGAAGTTCCAACCCACAGGGAGGACCACAGGGAGGACGTGGTGCTTGCCAATTGGAGCTGTCCATGGCCCATCATCCGCAGTCCGCAGCCATGTGAACTGAGCGCATTCAATTCAGAGATGTCCACCTGGGCCCCCTCATGAAAGGTCCATTGTGTGCCGTCTTGTGGAGACTGTAGCTGCATGTCCGCCCCTGGAGACCCGACAATGGCCAAAGCATGTTGTGTCTCAATTTTGGCATCTGAAGCAAGATGGCCATCCCACAAGCTGTTTGCGCCCAATTCAACAACGCCGTCCAATGAGGCCAAACTTTGGGAGGATTGGGACCAGATGATGTGTCCATCCATGGTGATCAAAGCCCCGTCGTGACAGAGCAAGGTTCCCAGTGGCCGGATGTCCATTTCTCCAGACTGCAAGTGAAGATGGGCGCCTGGGAGAAGTTCCAAGGTCCCTCCTGGAAACACGGTCACCCTGCCTTGAACGACCAACGAAGCATGGGGCTCAATCACGAAGTGCGCCGATGAACCCGGTTGTCCTGAGAAGGCAGTGTAACCCAGTTCAAGTATGCCGTTGGGGTGTATGGTCATGGGGCCTGAACAGCCTTGGAGCCGAAATTGTCCATGGCTGTTCATGGGCGAACTCGGCATAAAGAAGTCATCATCAGCGGACTGCAGACCAATTCTTCCATGAAGGTTCAATCCAGGCAATGTCCAAAGTCCTTGACTGGAGATGTTGGTGTCCAGCAGGGATTGTCCTGGAAGCCAAGGGCTCTCTACTTCGCTCAGTTGGTGCAACAGGAATGAAAGGTTGGCTGGGTTGACCTGGCTGTGCGGTTTATTCGAGGTCCCGATGTGGTGGGCATCAAACGTGGTCGAGTTCAGGGTTTCTTCTGAATAGGGAGCATCTGGCCATGGCGGAGCAATGTCCAGGGCGCTGAGCGTGGGAATGAAACTGTGCAAGGGTTGGTATTCTCCAGATCCAATGGGGGAAATGCAAAGGGGCCATGGAAGGTCGGCTTCTGCAACAGCTTCGTTAAAAGCGTCCACAAACTGCTGCACAGAAGGCCTTGTGCCCCCTGGTAGGTGATCCAGATGGCCCAAATGGGACAGGTCAGAGACATCGCCATGTCCAGTCAAACATGAGAGGGGCCATGGGAATCCACTTTCATCGGGGGTCTGCAGGTGGGATGTGAGGGGCTGACCAGATTCAGCCAACGGGTGCGAGGAAAGGCCTGGATGTGGTTGAACCTCCAGGTGGAACAAGGGGCCAATGTCACCTGTCCAATTGGATTCAATCACGGAATGGTCATACAGGAGCATGGGGTTGTCGCCACCCGGCAGAGGATGAGTGGCACCATTGGCAATGGATACATTTCGGCTCAACGAAGGCATGCCAAGGGCATCCAACGAATCTTGGTAGTTTAACCTGGGTGTCAATCCTGGTATTTGTCGAATCAACAATTGGCGGGCTGCAGGAGATTGAAGGGCCCCAATCAGCTCATCAATGGTTCCGCCATCGCCAGAAAGGAATTGGATCATTTGCTGAAGTCCGAGGGGCACATTGGCCCCTTGATGAGGGCTGTCTAAACTGATGAACAAGGAGGTGCAGTGCGGTTCTCCCACCAATTCCATCTGCTTGAGGGCAATGCGAGCCAGCTGACCTCCCATGCTTGCACCGGACACCACCATCGGCCTCGCATCGGTTTTGTGCATGTTGAGGTGCTTTAGGATGTCGGCAAGGAGTTGGGCGTTGACCATCAGGTCGGCAGTTCCATCCTCAAAGTCAACCAACACGGGGGTGAATCCGCGAGACATCAAAGAGTCAAAAAGGACAGGCATGTAGCCCATCATGGGATAG
>CALKHD010000238.1 GCA_938092195.1 uncultured Flavobacteriales bacterium
TCTAGTTCTCTTATCTCGATCGGAAGTGCCTTTTTCTCGTCATAGCCAGACACAGACTTCAACTCATCCTCCAAAGAGCTTACCCTAGCTTCTTCTTTGAGGATATCGCTTTTGAGCTGATCACAATTTTGGGCAGTGATGACCCCTCCCATAAACATGAGAGAAAACAACAGAATGGCAAACTTTAAGTGGTTCATACCAGAGGTTTTGCGCAAAGTACAATCGGTCTTGATGAATGCTGAGTAGTCCTTCTTGTGGAGAGAATATGTATGTGTCAGCGCCGAGCGTGTAGACTCGAAGTGAATCTGCTGAGGGGTAGGGTCGGATGCTTAGGAGATCGGCCTGGAACTTTCAGCGTTTTCCCTGACAGAGTTCGGCAAAAAGTTCGGCAGATTGTTCGGCAAACGGCCCAAATCAGGCCTTCATATCGGGTCTCTCTATCTTCTTACGCCAAACAGTTATTCATAACCAATCGAACTCAGGAACGGACCTAAAGGTAGCGATTCTGAAAGTCTCAGGTGAGCAAGGGATGTGGCGTGCAGTGTCCGTAGGGCTTGCAAACCCATCCAAGGACCTGCGCTTCACCATTTGGTAAGGCAGGTGAGAAACAAAAAGACCTCCCGAAGGAGGTCTTTTGTGTCGGGATAGCAGGACTCGAACCTGCGGTCTCCTGCTCCCAAAGCAGGCGCCTTACCAACTGGGCCATATCCCGAGCGGGCGGCGAAGATACGGCAAGGATGGATAACTGCCTATCAGGTGACCTGCTTATTGAAGTTGCGCAAAACCCAAGTCACCTCGGCGTCGTCAGGCGACTTGATCTCCAGCGAAATGTCGTCTTCTGAAGCACGGGATTGGAAGTCCTCGATCACATCGCGCACATCGGCGTCCATCCTGAGCGTTTCAGAGGCGTCCAGAACGACATGTCCGCCTGGCCTGACCCGGGAAAGGGCTTGGCGAAGACCTGCCTTGTGCAAGAAGGTCATGTCCTCGCTCAAGTTGAAATGCCAGGTTCCGTTCTTGCCCTCTCCCTCTTCGTAGCGATAGCCCACAAACGGGTGCTGATAGTGGTCGAGCAAAATGCTGACGATGGCCACGACCAGACCGATGCCGATGCCCACAAGCAAGTCGGTGAACACGATCGCTGCGATGGTCACTATGTAGGGAACGAACTGACGCAGGCCCTTGGCGTACATCTTTTTGAAGGTGGCCGGCTTGGCCAGCTTGTAGCCCACTATAAAGAGGATTGCAGCGAGGCTGGCCAGTGGAATCAGGTTCAGGACCTGCGGAACCAACAAGAACAAAATCAGGAGCCAAGCACCGTGAAGGATGGCACTCATTTTGGTGGCGTTGCCAGACTGAATGTTGGCTGAGGAGCGCACGATCACCTGGGTGATGGGCAAGCCTCCGATGAGGCCGCTTACGGTGTTTCCAACCCCTTGCGCGATCAGCTCTCGGTTGGTGGGCGTGATGCGCTTGTGCGGATCGAGCTTGTCCGTAGCTTCTACGCAGAGCAAAGTCTCCAGGCTCGCCACTATGGCGATGGTCACTCCCAAGGTCCACACCGCGCCGTTCCCAATGGCGCTAAAGTCAGGAAGTGTGATCAATGACCCCCACTCTTCGGGTTGGAGGATGGGCAGGTTCACAAGTTGTGCCGTTGTGAGGCCCCCGTCTCCGCGGGTGGCGAGGTGAATGCCGACGCCGGCAAGTACTGCGACCAGGGAGCCCGGCAAGACCTTGGTGAAGCCCTGTTTTTTCATGAAGGGGCTTTCCCAAAGGATCAAGATCCCGAGGCCAGCCACGGCGATGGTGAGCGCGGTGGGCGTGATGTGGTTGAGCCCTTCCAGCATGCCATCCACCCCTTCAACGCCGGCGTAGCCCAAGGCGTGAGGGATTTGCTTGAGGAAGATGATGATGCCGATGGCCGACAGCATTCCCTGGATCACGCTCGACGGGAAGTAGAGACCAATGACGCCGGCTTTGAGAGCGCCCAGAGCGAGCTGAACGAGTCCACCAATGACCACAGCGAGGAGGAAGACCTCGTAACTGGGCAATGTGTTGATGCCGTTCAATACAATAACCGCCAAACCGGCGGCTGGACCGGACACGCCAACGGCGCTGCCAGAAATGGGGGCGACCACCAAGCCGCCGAGAATGCCAGCGATGAGCCCAGCCAATGGGGGCGCACCGGAAGCCAAGGCAATGCCGAGGCAAAGGGGCAGTGCGACGAGAAATACAACGAGGGATGCAGGAAGGTCCTGCTTGAGGTGCTTAAACATAAAAATGGGGTTGAAAAACAAGGGCACAACCGAGGGCTGTGTGAAACGAAGCGGCAAGCGCCGCGAAGCGTCAACCTTGTTCTGGAGGTTCCCAAATTCGCCCTGCCACCAAGGCTTGCCAAGTGGTCACGGCCGGTGGGTTGTGTCGGTGTTGGGCCTCAATCGATGCGCAATTCCGATGGGCAGCCAACAGTGCCTCGAACTTCACTTTGCTTTCCTTCTCTTCCGGTCCTTCCCTCTCCTCTTCTTGGCTTTCTTCGGACTCCTCGGCTTCGGAATCCATGACCAAGACCACGCCGTCCCCGTGCAATGTCAAACACACCTCTACCACCTCCAGCAAGACGAATCCAGACAGCAAGAGTCCGAAAAAGAAAATGGCGGGTAGACGCAGGCGTTCCATCACCCCAAAGAAACTTCCTTTCTTGAAGATTGTTCATGTCTCAAGACAGGGATTTGCTCGAATTTGCCAACCGTTGTCAACGTTCATCGCACCACCCCTTCAGACCCCACGATCATGGAAACGCCCCAACTTCTCAGACTCGTCCCCGCTCACAATGAACCCGTGGGGGGATTGCACACCCAACGGGCGTTTCCCACAGGGGCATTGCCCGACATGAATCCCTTCCTGTTTTTGAACCACCACGGCCCCCAGATTTACCCTCCGGACAACGCCGGACTTCCATTTGGGCCGCATCCGCACAAAGGGTTCGAGACCCTGACCTTCATTGAGGAAGGCCCCCTCGCCCACCGCGACTCCACGGGTGGTTCCCATGTCTCAGGGCCAGGCGGGGTTCAATGGATGACCGCGGGGAGCGGCATTGTTCACGCCGAAGTGTCTCCTCCGGAATTCCTGCGCGATGGTGGACCCACACACATGCTCCAGCTCTGGATGAACCTTCCGGCTGCCCTCAAAGGCACATCGCCATCCTATCAATCCTTGGAGCCAGAACAGCTCACCACGCTTCAGGGAGAGGACTGGACTTGGCAAATCATCAGCGGTGAATTGCAGCACAATGGCGAGCCTATACAAGGACCCGCCAACACGTTGACGGGCCTGTTCACCTCTCGGCTTCAAATGAATGCCGGCGGACAAGTCGACTTGCACGTTCCATCAAACCGCACCCTGCTGCTCTACGTGGTCAAGGGGGAGGTGAACTGTGGTGACGCTGTCCTCAAGCCTTTTGCCACGCCTGTGTTTGATCGCGCTGGCGGCACACTTGCACTGGAAGCGAAAGAGGACGCCACCCTGTTGGTTTGCCACGGCGAGCCCATTGACGAACCGGTGGTCTCTTACGGCCCTTTTGTGATGAACACCGAGGAGGAAATTCGGACTGCATTCCAAGAATTCCGCTCAGGTCAATACGGCCATGTGGAATGAAAAAGGCCCGCAGAAGCGGGCCTTTTTCATTTGTGGCGTTGTGGCGTGGCATGGCACTCAGACCTCGAAGCGATCGAGGTTCATAATCTTGTCCCAAGCGGCCACAAAGTCGGCCACGAAGCGGGTTTCCCCATCTCCTGAACCATACACTTCGGCCACGGCACGCAGCTCGGTGTTGGAACCGAAAATCAAGTCCACACGGGTGCCTGACCACTTGGTGGCCCCCGATGTCCTGTCTTTTCCAACGAAGGTGTGATCGGCACTGTCTGCCGCTGTCCACTCCGTCTCCAAGTCCAACAAGTTCACGAAGAAGTCATTGGACAACACACCCGGCCGGTCGGTGAAAACACCGTGGGCTGAGCCATCATAGTTGGCCCCCAACGCACGCATGCCACCAAACACCGCCGTCATCTCTGGCGCGGTCAAGGTCATGAGTTGCGCCTTGTCGACCAGCATCTCTTCTGGTGTGACGCCGGCCTTCTTGCCGTTGAAGTAGTTCCGGAATCCGTCGGCCTGCGGCTCGAGGATGCTGAAGCTTTCCACGTCGGTCATCTCATCGTTCGCATCGGTGCGGCCAGGAGTGAAAGGAACCGTGACGTTGTGGCCTGCATCTTGAGCGGCCTTCTCAATGGCAGCGCATCCGCCCAACACGATCAAGTCGGCCATGGACACTTGCTTCCCTCCGGCTTGGAAGGCGGACTGAACGCCCGCGAGGGCATCCAACACCTTGCCCAGCTGGGTGGGGTTGTTGGCTTCCCAATCCACTTGAGGCGCGAGACGAACCCGGCCTCCGTTGGCTCCGCCGCGCTTGTCGCTGTTGCGGAACGTAGAGGCTGAAGCCCAAGCAGCTGACACCAGCTCCGACACCGTGCACCCCGCAGCCAAAATACTGGCCTTCAGCGAAGTCACATCTGAATCGCTCACCAACTCATGGTCCACAGCGGGAACAGGATCTTGCCAAATGAGCACCTCCTGTGGCACCTCAGCACCGAGATAACGGGCCGCGGGGCCCATGTCCCTGTGGGTCAACTTGTACCACGCGCGGGCAAAGGCATCGGCAAACTCATCTGGGTTCTCCAGGAATCGCTTGGAGATTTCACCATAAGCAGGATCGAAGCGCATGCTCAAGTCCGTTGTGAGCATGGTGGGCTGGTGGCGCTTGTCGCTGTCGTGGGCATCGGGCACCAAGTCGGCGGCCTCTCCATTGACAGGAACCCACTGTTGGGCGCCAGCTGGACTCTTGCTCAACTCCCACTCGAAGCCAAAGAGGTTCTCGAAGTAGTTGTTGGTCCACTTTGTGGGGGAGTGCGTCCAGATGCCTTCCAATCCACTCGTGATGGTGTCTGGGCCAGCTCCTGTGCCAAAGCTGTTCTTCCAGCCTGTGCCTTGCTCGGCAATGGTGGCTCCTGCAGGCTCGGCCCCCACATGCTCACCAGGATCGGCAGCGCCGTGGGTCTTGCCAAATATGTGTCCCCCGGCAATCAAAGCCACGGTCTCCTCGTCGTTCATGGCCATGCGGCCAAAAGTCTCCCGAATGTCATGGGCAGCAGCCAAGGGGTCTGCATTCCCGTTGGGGCCTTCTGGGTTCACATAGATCAAACCCATTTGAACTGCCGCAAGTGGGTCCTCCAAATCACGTTCACCAGAATAACGTTTATCGCCCAGCCATTCTGTTTCGACACCCCAATAGATGTCTTCTTCTGGTTCAAAAATATCGGCACGGCCACCCGCAAAACCGAATGTCTTAAAGCCCATGGACTCAAGCGCGGCATTGCC
>CALKHD010000239.1 GCA_938092195.1 uncultured Flavobacteriales bacterium
CATCCACAATGGTCCCGTCGGTCAATTCCACCTGATCAAACAAACTTGAAGCTTGGCCCAGCATGACGAAGCTGGCGAGGTTTTGACTGGGACTCAAAGACGCACTGTAACGGTCTTCAATGGTCCAACCCCAGCCGCCTCTGCGCCCGTGTCTAGACCAGCCGACCCAACGCATTTGGGCTTCCATGCTCGTGGGGGACTGGCTCAACTGATCTGCTGTGGCCCTTCTGTTTTCCAGGCTCCAATTCTTGCCCTCACCCACCAAACTCAACAGGGGCGTGCCGTCCAACAGTGGCGTGTTAACCACCAGGCCTCCTTCGAACCCACTGAAAAAACGAGAACGTTCACTTTTCCTGATGAGCTTTCGCTGTTTTCGGCTGAGTGTATCTGAACCCGACGAAAAGACTTCTTTGGACGCAAAAGGCCTTTCTGTGGCCAACAAAGATGGATTGACGCCAATGGCATGGTGGCCAATGGCGGTGATGCCTGGTATGGGGCTGCCCATCAAATCCACGCCTGCAACCTGCGATTGAACAGGTTGAAATGACACGAGAAGAAATAGGAAAACAGCTGAACCTTTGCAGGCTGATTCCCAAGTGGATTCTGAAGAGCGATTTGTCATTAAAGGACGATTCTCCAGCCGAAAGGATCCTCTGCCCTTCCACGGCGGATGTCATCGAGTCCTTTGGCCAATTTCGGCATGATGGTCCATCCTTCAACAGGAGGCAATTCCACGTCTCCTCCAACAAAGCCAATGGCCTCAATGGCCGTCATGGTGGCCGCAGTTCCTACACCAAACGCCTCTTGCAAAGCCCCAGATTCAGCAGCGGCCTTCAACTCCGACACCCCGATTCGACGCTCCTCGACTTCAAGTCCAAAGTGACGCGCCAGCTTCAAGATGCTGGCACGGGTAACCCCATTGAGTACAGTGTCTCCCAGCGCAGGCGAAACCAGCTTTCCATCCATCACAAACACCGCGTTCATGGTGCCACTTTCTTCGATGTACTTGTGCTCAACAGCATCGGTCCAAAGGATCTGGTCGTAGCCTTGAGCTTTGGCAAGCTCAGTCGGCCTCAACGCTGCACCGTAATTGCCCGCAGCTTTTGCAAAACCTGTTCCACCAGGTGCGGCCCGCGTGTATTCCGTCTCCACCTTCACCCGCACATTGCCTTTGTAGTAAGGACCCACGGGACATGTGAAAATCACAAATCGGTATTGCGCACTTGGCCTGACCCCCACGTGAACCTCAGAGGCGAACATGAAGGGTCGGATGTACAGTGAAGAACCTTCCGCGTTGGGCACCCACTGAGAATCCAACTTCAAGAGTTCTTTGAGGGCCTCCATAAAGGTCTCCTCGTCCACCTTTGGCATGCACATGCGCTCTCCACTGACATTGAACCGTCGGATGTTGTCCTGTGGACGAAACAATGCGATTCCACCATCGGGCTGGCGGAAGGCCTTCATGCCTTCAAAAATGGCTTGCCCGTAATGGAGGACCATGGCTGCTGGACTCAGCCTCATGTCTCCGTAAGGCTCGATGACCCCTGTATTCCACTTTCCGTTTTCGAATTCCATCATAAACTGATGGTCAGAAAACACACTGCCAAAAGGCAGATTTTCGATGTCGACCTCAGTGATTCTGGAGGTCTTCGTTCGTTGAATGTCAAAAAGGGTCGTCGTCATCATGGGCCTATCATTAAGGTCACTGCTCTCACGTTGCAAAAGTACGCGGTACGAATTCCTTACAACACACTGAAGGTCAGTGCTCAGGGGCAAACAAGAACTTGTTTGGGCTCACCAAACCCGCTTGTACTGCATAGAGAACGACAGATGCCGTATTGTTGACCCCCAACTTCTGGAGGATGTTGCGGCGGTGCGTGGTCACTGTATGGGGACTCACGAATAGCTTTTCAGAAATCTGAGGGTTGGTGAAGCCCTCCGCAATCAATCGAATCACCTCCAACTCCCTCTTGCTCAAGGAGACCCCAGCACATGACGGATCAATCACATCCAAAGAGTCCAAGTTGATGCCTTCGCGTTTGATGGCATCCAGGATTTGCGAACAGAAAAACTTTCGGCCACAATGGACTTCCCTCACCGCTTCCACAATCTCTTGGAGGTCACAGTCCTTTTTGACGTAGCCATCGACCCCAGCTCGCAGAGCATGCACCAAAGTGCTCCCCCTCTGGTTGTTGGTCAAAGCCAAAACCCGGATCCGGCCTGAGGCTTTCAATCTCACAACAGTTTCCACTGAGAAGCCCTCTGCCACAAAGTCCAGAATGACCAAGTCCGGTGAAAAGCTGGAAAGGAACCCAAACAACTCCTCCTCGTTTCGCACCTGCCCCACAACTTCGTTGAGCCCGTGTGAGCGCAAAGTGGCTTGGAGGCCACAAGCCACCAATTGGTTGCTGTCTGCGATGAGTATTTGAGACATGTCTTATTCAGACTGATTCTTAATAGCAAAACTAATCATCCCTTTCGAGAGAAGCGCCTCTGAATCTAGAACCTTCTCCCAATTCTTCACATGAAAGGAACAGAAAGCACCATTCCGTCCTTGGCCATCACTGTGGCGTCAAAAACGGCTTTGGCCTCCTTCAAATGAACCTCCATGGAAGTGTATCGGGCCGAAACATGCCCCAGCACAAGCTGACCAACTTCTGCATCCCTCGCAATCTTGGCTGCTTGGGTGGCCGTACTGTGATATGTCTTTTTCGCCCGTGCCTTCAATCGGTCATCGAAGGTGGCCTCGTGGTACAACAAGTTGACCCCAGAAACAGACTTGGCAATGCGCGTCCAATAATTGGTGTCTGCAGCATATCCGTAACTCCTGGAGGCCAGTTGTGGATGGCAAGCCGAAGAAGAGGAAATCACCGTCCCATCCCTACGCACTACATCCTCTCCCTTCTTCAGGGTTAAAATCTCAGAAGGTTCAAGGCTGAATCTTTTCACCCAATCCTTCCGAATCCCAGGCTCCTTTGGCTTTTCGCGAAGGATGAATCCTGTGGTTGGAATTCGGTGACGGACCGGGAAGCTCTCCAATTGAACCGTGGCGTCTTCAAACAGGACCGCTGGACCCTCCGTGGTCGTGGGATGAAAATGCACTTTAAAGTCCAACCAACTCTCCCCCACTTCCTGATGCAAATCCAGAACCTCTTTCAGCCTTGCTGGACCATAAATATGAAGGTCCTTTTCCCTTCCGAACAGGCTGAACGTCGAAATCAACCCAGGCAGGCCCAGGTAATGATCTCCATGCATGTGAGAAATCGCAATGTGGTCAATCCGCATCAAGCGGACCTTGTGATGCCGCATGGCCATTTGTGTGCCCTC
>CALKHD010000240.1 GCA_938092195.1 uncultured Flavobacteriales bacterium
TGTTCTACAACAAAGACTTCGGCGCGCAAGCGGAGCATGGCATACAACGTCTCTCGGTCCAATTCTGACCATGACTTGCAGTGCCAAACCCATTCTTTCGAGGCATCGGTTCCCATGGGTGCAAAATAGCGACTCCCCCCCGCTACTTTTGCCCCATGGCAGGTGGCAATGTGCTCTCGGTAGAAGGGCTGACGAAGCGGTTTGGAGAGCGGCTCATTTTTGAAGACCTGCATTTTGGCTTGGACCAAGGTCAAAAGGCGGCTTTGGTCGCCCGCAATGGCACCGGAAAGAGCACACTCATGAAGGTGCTTTTGGGCGTGGAAGGCGCAGATGCAGGAAAGGTCACGTTCAGCGGAAAAGCCAAAATCGCCCACCTTTCTCAGGAGCACGGCCTGGACCTGGACCGAACCATTTTGGACAACCTCTTTCACGCCGATAATGCAGCCATGCGGGCCATTCGGAATTATGAGGAGGCCACCAAGGGTGACGATGCAGAGGCGTTGCAGAAGGCTTACGACGACATGGACAGGGCCGACGCATGGAGCTATGAAGCCCAGGCCAAGGAAGTCTTGGGTAAACTTGGGCTTCACGAAACCGACCGGTTTGTCGACAAGCTGAGCGGCGGAGAAAAACGGCGAGTTGCCTTGGCCAAGTGCCTGATCGAACAACCCGACTTGCTCTTGCTCGACGAGCCCACCAACCACTTGGACTTGGGCATGATCGAGTGGCTTGAAGGGTTTTTGGCCCAGTCCAAAACCACGCTTTTGATGGTCACACACGACCGATTCTTCTTGGAAGTGGTGTGCGACACCATCTTCGAACTCGACAGCTTTGGGCTGCACAAATACCCCGGCAACTGGAGCTCGTTTTTGGAGAAAAAGAGCGAGCGGTCCGCCAATGAACACGCCCAACGGGACCGGGCTCGGTCAATCATGCGAAGGGAACTCGAATGGGTCAGGGCCACGCCACAAGCCCGCACAGGCAAAAGCAAATCAAGGCTTGACGCCTTTCAAGACCTCAAGTCCAGAGCAGGAGTGCGATTGGAAGAAGACGAAGTCCGATTGGAGCTTGACCCAGCTCGGATGGGAGGCAAAATTCTCGAACTGCACAAGGTCCGCAAGTCTTATGGCCCACGGGTCATTCTAAATGGCTGGACCTATCACTTCAAACCCGGCGAACGCGTGGGGCTGGTCGGAGACAATGGCGCAGGCAAGAGCACCCTCATTCGCTTGATGACTGGCGAGGACAAACCCGATGGCGGAAAGGTGGTACTGGGAGACACTGTGGTGTTTGGGCATTTTAGCCAAGAACCCCCTCAGTTCGACGAAGGCATGAAGGTCATTGAAGCATTGAATGAAATCGCTGACTTTATGCCCTTGAAAAAGGGACGCAAACTGTCTGCAGGACAGCTGCTTGAGCGATTCTTGTTTCCGAGAAACCGGCAACACGACGTCATCCACAAGCTCAGCGGAGGCGAACGCACAAGACTGCATTTGCTTCGGGTCCTCATGGCCAACCCCAACTTCTTGGTGTTCGACGAGCCGACCAATGACCTGGACGTTTTCACACTGGGCATTCTAGAAGAGTTTCTCTTGGACTTTCCCGGTTGCCTACTCCTGGTGAGCCATGACCGCTACTTCATGGACAAGCTGGTGGACCATGTCTTTGTGTTGGACGGAAACGGGGGTGTACGTGACTTCCCTGGCAATTACACGCAATTCCGCACTGCGGCTGACGCCGAAGAAAAAGCCGAAGCCAACCTGAAGGCCGCTCAGGCCAAAGAAGAAGCAGCAAAAAAGGCCGCAGCCGGCCCGGCAGCCCCAAAAGGCGATTACAGCCAAAGGCTGAGCTACAATGAAAAGCGCGAGTACAATGGCCTGGAGGAGGTGATTGCTCAATTGGAATCCGACAAATCAGCACTGGAGGCAGAAATGGCTTCTCCGAATCTGGGACATGAAGACATGGCCAAACTGGCCGTTCAACTGGGCAAGGTCACAGACGACATTGAAGCCAAAACCGAGCGCTGGATCGAACTCGACGAACGGGCTTGATCCTCAAAAGCCGCTTACTGCTGGTCGAAATCCAAGACAAACCTGCCATCCTGGGACTTGGGCTTGGTCTGGCAAGCCAACACAAACCCTTGCTCCACCTCTCCTGGCTCCAAGGCGTAATTCACTTCCATCACGCCTTCCCCTTCTGTCACAAGCGCCCTGCAAGTGCAACAAACGCCACCGCAGCAGCTGTAGGGCAGGTCGATTCCCGCATCCAAACCTGCGTCGAGGATGGTCTTGCTGCCGTCGTAATCCAGTTTGTGCGTGGATCCGTCGATGATCACAAAAACTTCGGAACCCTCAGCTGCGCCAGCATCTTGGGCAGGCGAGACAGCCTCTGATGAAGCGGCAGGCTTGGCTGTGGGAGACGTGAACAACTCGAAGTGAATCCGAGACCCTTCCAACCCAGCAACTGCCATCCGCTCTCGGACAGCCATGATCATGGCTTCTGGGCCGCATGCAAACACCTCATCCACATCTGACACGTCCAGCAACGAGGCGCAAACCGCGTCTACCTTGTCCGCATCCATTCTTCCGCCATACAGCGGCACATCCACTGGCTCCCGCGTGAAGAAGTGGAACACACGAAGCCGGTCCATGTATCGGTCCTTGAGGTCGTCCAGCTCTGTCTTGAAGATCACACTGGATTGCTCCTTGTTGGTGTAGAACAATGAAAACCGGCTGTTGGACTCAGTGGCCAAAACCGTCTTCACATGTGACAAGATGGGTGTGATGCCAGAACCTGCCGCAAATCCGACGTAATGCTTGGACTGATCTTTGGCCAGCTCAGTGAAGAATCTACCATTGGGGGGCATGGTCTTCAACACATCCCCCTCCTTTAGGCTCCCATTCGCCCAAGTGCTGAATCGACCTTCAGGAACTTGTTTGATGGCCACACGAAGCTCCTCTCCAACGCCAGAGCAGATGCTATAGCTGCGGCGAACTGACTCACCATTAATCTCTTGATCAAAAGTTAGATACTGACCCTGAGTAAAAGCAAAGGTTTCAGACAAATCCGATGGAACATCCAAAACAATGGACACACAATCGGACGTTTCTCGGCGCACTTCAGACACCTTGAGGTTGTGGAATCGGTCAGACATGAATGGCGAATTTCGGCATGAAAGATTTGGCGAGAGAACCAACGATGCCCCCTGTCGGTTCTCTCCACCTCCACCATTGTATTTTTGTAACGCATGGAAATGGACCTATTGCAACGATTCGAGGCTTATGTGGCCTCCGAAAAAAAGATTGAGCCGAAGGATTGGATGCCGGACGCCTACAGAAAAACGCTGGTTCGCCAAATCAGCCAGCATGCCCATTCTGAAATTGTGGGAATGCTGCCAGAAGGAAACTGGATCAGTCGTGCCCCCAGCCTGAAGCGCAAAGCCATCCTGATGGCCAAGGTGCAAGATGAAGCCGGACATGGATTGTACTTGTACAGTGCCTGCGAGACGCTCGGTGTGGAACGCGACGACCTTTTTCGGGACCTCCACATTGGCAAAGCCAAGTACAGCAGCATCTTCAATTACCCCACCCTGAATTGGGCCGACATCGGGGCTGTGGGATGGTTGGTGGACGGTGCAGCCATCATGAACCAAGTCCCCTTGTGCAAATGCAGCTACGGCCCCTATGCGAGGGCCATGGTCCGAGTTTGCAAGGAAGAGAGCTTTCATCAGCGTCAGGGATTCCAGATCATGATGACGTTGGCACAGGGCACCGAAGCCCAAAAAGCCATGGCGCAAGACGCCTTGAACCGTTGGTGGTGGCCCTCCATCATGATGTTTGGCCCTCCAGACGACAACAGCCCCAACAGCGCCCAATCCATGGCTTGGAACATCAAGCGGTTCTCCAACGATGAGCTGAGGCAGAAGTTCATCGACCTCACTGTGCCTCAGGCGGAGTTGATTGGACTGACCATTCCCGATGCGGACCTCCAATGGAATGAGGACACCGGCCATTATGAGCACGGCCCCATCGATTGGGAAGAATTCAACAATGTCATTGCCGGCCACGGCCCCTGCAACAAAGAGCGCCTTGCAGCGCGAAACAAAGCGTGGGACGATGGTGCTTGGGTGCGAGAAGCTGCCGCCGCCCATGCTGAAAAGCGGGCGCAACGAAAGGCATCTGAAGAATCAGCCGCCGCTTAATCTCCTTTTTCGTGGAAAAGAAACAATGGCCCCTTTGGGAAATCTTCATTCGCAGTCGGCAAGGGCTCTCCCACCGACATGTGGGAAGCCTGCATGCTGCTGATGCCGAAATGGCATTGGAGAACGCCAGAGATGTGTATACCCGCCGACAAGAGGGTGCAAGCATTTGGGTGATCCCTGCCGATCGCATCACGGCCTCTTCGCCGGACGAGAAGGACCTCCTGTTTGACCCAGCTGACGACAAGGTTTACCGTCACCCCACCTTCTATGACCTTCCAGACGAGGTCAAGCACATGTGACCCTGCCCATGAGCCCTCGATTTGAATACCTGCTCCGCTTGGGCGACGACGCCCTCATCCTGGGACAGCAACTGGGATTTTGGACAGGCCACGGCCCCGTTCTCGAAGAAGACATAGCCTTGACCAACATTGGTCTGGACCAAATCGGACAAAGCAGGGCTTGGCTCTCTATGGCCGGCAAGGAGGAAGGCCAAGGAAGAGACGAAGACAGACTCGCCTTTCATCGGGATCAACACGAATTCCGAAATGCGTTGCTCACAGAGCGGCCCAACGGGCACTTTGGGGACACCATTGCACGCCAGTTCTTGTTTGACGCCTATGCGGTGCCTTTGCACGACGCCCTTTCCCGAAGCCGTGACCCCGAGATCGCCGCCATTGCCAAAAAGTGCGCCAAGGAAAGTGCCTATCACTTGAAGCACAGCCGTGGCTGGATGGTCCGTTTGGGCGATGGAACTGAGGAGAGCCACGGCAAGATTCAACAAAGTTTGAATGGCCTTCTTCCCTATGTGGGGGACTTGTTCGTGAGCGACGCATCATCACAAACCGCTCAAGAAGAAGGATGGGGTGTCGACTTGGCCACCCTCCGACCACAGTGGGAATCCAACTTGGAGTCTGCCCTCACGGAAAGCGGATTGGAACGCCCCAAAGCCACTCCTGAACAACTGGGTGGCCGATTGGGACGCCATACTGAACAACTGTCTTTTTTGCTCGCAGAAATGCAAGTCCTTCCCCGCACCCATCCAGAAGCCAAGTGGTGAAGCGCACCGCCGATCAATGGTGGCGACTGCTGCAGAGCGTTCCCGATCCAGAAATTCCGGTCCTGAACGTGGTGGAGATGGGCATTGTTCGTGAAGTCATCCCGGATCAGAGCCGGGTGTTGATCAAAATCACGCCCACCTACATGGGGTGCCCGGCCATGGATGCCATTTCCGATGACATTCAAGAGAAACTTCGCGAGCCAGCCCAGCAAGAGGGACTTTCGGTGGACGTTGAATTGGTCTATGCCCCCGCTTGGACCACAGACTGGCTTACCGAAGGGGCGCAGCAAAAGCTCGAAGACTACGGCATTGCTCCCCCTGGAAAAACCGCAGACAAGCGCACATTGCAAGGCGAAGCCCCCATGGTTCGATGCCCGCGTTGCAAGGCTTCCAACACCGAAATGGTGAGCCTATTCGGGTCTACAGCATGCAAGGCACACTACCGTTGCAACGCCTGCTCCGAGCCCTTCGATCACTTCAAGTGCATCTAGAGAACCATGCCCAGTTGCATCGGGGGCATGTAGGATAACGCTTACAAACTCCTGTTCGCGCAGAAAAGGGTAGAAATTATCTTTAAGCCATGCGGGCCAGCGTGCTTTTTATCCTTCTCTTCTTTTTTGGGAGTCTACACGCCCAGATCGTCTATCCATTCAACCCGGACAGCAATGCTGACAGCCTCATTGGATCTGCAGACCTCATCGATGTGCTCTCTAATTTCGGCAGCATGTTCGAAGCTGAATCGATCACCTTGGACGAACAGCCGTTGGAAGCACTGCTGTCCACACTCATTGCAGAAATCAACGAGCTTCAGGGTCAAGTGACTGCATTGCAAGCGGAATCTCTCACTGTAGACAGCCTCATCGCCTTGACCTGGGGCAAACAATTCGCAGGCATCGATTTGAGCCATAAAAGCTTCATTGATGCCAATTTGGCCCAGGCCAATTTTTTTGAATCCAACCTCGCAGGGGCCAATCTCGCTGAAGCCTACTGCTTCGATGCCAATTTCAACCTGTCGAACCTAGAGGGTACAAACTTGACCAATGCTGACATGTATCAAGCTCAATTCATCGGAGCCAACATGAGCGATGCCATCTGCACCTATGTTTTCTTTGGTTATGCCAATTTATCAGGGGCGACCGTGGAAGGCGCAAACTTCGAGGACTCCTACCTTCAAAACGCCACCATGACCTGTCTGGTTGGCTGCCCCATCAATCTACCCAGTCCATACGCATGCATTCCTGATGAAACGTGCAGCGAACCGGGCAGGTTCAAAATCGAAGCCCAATAAGAAGGGCGCCTTTAAAATCCGGCAGACAAAACAGGGAAGCCCCATTGACCAGCGTCTCCCGACACCCTCATGAGGTAGGTACCTGCTGTCATGGGACGCTCAACGCGCTGCACATGGCCCGCTTCCACACGGAGGCTTTCTGACCACACTGTTCTGCCAGCGGCATCCGTCAACTCCAATTGGGTCCAACCCAAATCTTCGCCGAACACCAAGGCCCAGTGCCGTCCCTCTTCGCGAACCACAACAGGGGCATCCATCAGGCGCGCCTCGTTCCAGTTGACCACCAAGAAGGGAAGCTCCACGACGTCAGAACAAAGGGCATTCCAAGCTTCCAATTCCACCACGTGCCCTCCGGCCAAGTCGACTGGGTAAAACAAAGGTTCGTTTTCACCCACCACTTCTCCATCGACCAGCCAGCGGAAGTCCTCCTCCCCTGTGCACATGGAGAAAGCCTCAAGCGCAGTTCCTCCAACGGGGTCCATCACGATCATGGGCGAGTAATCGGCATCGGCGGCGACGGTATGCACATCGTACAAGTCGACCACCACGGTCTCTTCGAAGCAGAGGTGCTCTATTTCCAGCGCATAGGTTCCTGGCTCAAGCCCCGTCAATTCCACTTCACCGCCGTGCTCCACATCACTCCACACCTCCTGGTTGCCCTGTCGCAAACTGGTGTTGAAGTCGCCACTTCCGTAAATCTCAAATTCCAATTCTGCCACCCCTGCATTGCAAGCGGGGACACTCCAATCTAAACCGAGCAACTCGGGCTGAACACCTGGCTCAACCACAAAGTGACGGCGCTCCGTTCCACAACGGAGTTCAGGGCCAGCGACCACAAGTCCATAGGTTCCTGGGGCCAAGTTTTCGAACACTGCGGATCCTGTTGCACCCAGAATTTGAGCCAACACTTCATTTTCTTCATCGGTCAACAACACATTGGCTGAGCCTTCTGAGATGCCCACCTCCACGCGGCCGTCTTCAATCTCTGGACAGCTTGGCGCACGTGCTTGCACGACAGCGCTTGGAATCACCTCCAACATGAATCGACCTTCTTCTGCCTGATCAGATGGCAACGTGAATGTCATTTGGTCTCCAACACGGGATACCATGACCTCACCAGTTTCGGTGTCTGTGATGGTGACACAAACTTCTGCCTCATCCGAGAAAGAGTTCACCCGCATGGTGGTGGCCATTCCAGCCTTCGACTTCACAAACAAGGATGACGTCCCCAACATGGGCAATCCTTTCCTGATGAACCTGTCGCTTCCTGACTCCACCGCCAGTTGAGCGGCATTCACCGAGCTCGATGACAAATGGCTCAGGTCAACGCCTTCCACAGCCTGCTCACTGCCCCAAGGGCCAAACTTGACCACTGCTGTTTGAACGCCGTAGTCGTTCTCGATTTCGAGGCCCAAGGTGGCCTTCCAAAGGTCATCTCCTTCGTTGCGAATGAACTCAGGCAAATCACCGGACACCACAATCGCACTGGCGGGAACCACCAACGAACCTGAGGATTGAGAAGCGTCAACGGCCACCCAAAAGGCTTGACCTGGCATGATCAAATCGTCTGCGGTTGTGAAGGTCCCGTCCGCTGAACGGCGAACGAAGGCCTGAATTTGTGTGTCATAAACCGCATACTGATCCTGCACATTGGTGCTGGCCGCCAAGATGGCCGTCCATGAAACAGGGGCTTGGTATGGATTTTGAACCAGGTTCCAACCGGCATAAGAAGTGCCTGTGGTCCGGGTCAAAGCATAGGTCTTGCTGCTGCCCTCCACATGGCTTCTGAGCTTTCCGGCAGAAGACATGGTGGGGCTTTGCGAACCTGCAAGGACAATCCAAGCTCCACCAAGCGTGTCCAGCGGAGTATTCAGAGATGCCGGTTCAATGAATTCGGCTTTGACCTCGTCCCAGAACAAAATCGAGCTGAATGAATTGGGCCATGCTGTTCCAGGGAAACCGGACAAATAGAATCCAGAGATGCCATCCAAGTCTCCAACCGTCACCCCGGTCATGGGGGAAGTAAACAGCGTGTACCCCGTGTAGGTCACCCCGTCGGAGTCTGGACCTATGAAGCGCTCAGAAGTGGCATCCACTGCCTGAAGGGTTCCTGTGTGGTTGTCCTCCAAGCTTGCGCCCGTAGAAATCATATCCAACATGCCCGTCCCGTTGGCTGAAGAGCCAAAGGTCAAAGCATATCCCTCCATGTCCACCACGCCTTGGGCGATTTTGAGAACACCATCGATTTGAGCGTCTGCTGCAAAATCAACCCCAGCGCTTGCGATGTACAATGTGTCAAAGTGCACATCTGCACCTGAAACCACCTGAGCTGTCGATCCTGAAAGTTCGATCCGGCCAGCAATCGCGCTGCCGTCATCGATGGTGAGGTCTCCCTTGACCCGCAAAGTGTCGCCATTCTCCAAGGCCAACTCGGCCCCTTCACCAAAGGTGAAATCATGAACGTCTACACTGGTCAAGTCCGAAGCCAATTCCATTTTGCCCTTCACCAAAAGACGTCCCGTGCCAGAAATGGTGCCTCCTTCATGATGGACATCTCCATTCACGGTCAACACCCGCCCTTCCATGATGAGCAATTCCGCGCCCGCCTCCAATGTGAGCTCTCCAATGCTGTATCCATTCGAGGGCACCGTGATTTTGCTGTTCGCAGAAATGACCGCATGGCGGGTGCCATTTTCGGTCAATGCATGCACATCGATGTACATGGAGGCCGAGCCACAAGTGTATCCTGCAGCACTGCATGGCTTTCCAGCCCAAATGGCATCACCAAACTCACCGTCTTTGCGGCTGTAAACTTTGCTCCAGTCATACTGACAAGTGCCATCATCACTCAACGCGATGAATCCATCGGATGGCGCGGCTTCGTAATTGCTCGCGTCTGGGTCTGTGCATCCACGCTTCAACCCTGTCACCAAAACATCATCGAAGGCATAGGCCGAGGCGGTTTGAGAACCTGAACTGTTGTTTTTGACCTCAACTTGAATGGAGAGGTTGCCTGATGAGACGCTCAATTTTTCGTTGAAAGTCGCTTCAGCTGTGGAAACCCCAGTGATCTGTTGAAGCAAAGGCGATTGAAGGACCGCATTGTCCTCCCAACCCACTTGAATGTAATCCGCGGCATTTTGCACGCCGAAAATCCCCATCAATGCGCCAGAAACATACACACTGTCAAACCCTCCCACATCGATGGAACGAGAAGTCCAACGCATGTAATCTCCATTGGTGTTCATGGCAGTCATGACTGTATCGGTCATGGAAGCTGGCACTTCGGTGGCGAAATAGAACGGTGAAGGACTCAAACCTGTTCCAGAACCAACATTGGAATCCTCGAACGAAAGCGTCCACTCCGTCTCGAGCGATGAGTTGTTGGTGTTGGAAGGTGAGTCACTGATGTCTGAACTGCCCTCATATCCGTAATTCAATCCACCTTGAGCCTCACCGGATTGAGAAAAGTCTTCATTGTAAACCGTCTGCAGCGCAAAGCCTTCGCAATTGCAAGTGCCATCTCCTGCATTCACATATCGGTCGACATAATTGGAGGCGTCCCCATCATCACAGGCATCTCCAATGTAATTGCACTTGGTCACATCATTCACAATGGCCATGCTGTTGTAGCTACAGGCCCTGGGGTCTGTGCAGCCAACGTCCTGGCAATCCCCCTGCGCATCTTTACCCGTTTGGCAGTATCCTCCAAACAGAGAGACGCGCTCAAACTTCAGGACGGCATCACTTTGGGCATACGTCCTCACAATGATGGTCAGGCTTTGCTTGGCGCTGGTGTTCAGCGTTGAGTCCACGCTGGTGAACTCGCCATTCAAAGTCATCACCAAGCGCTCCGTGTCGTCTTCGATGAACGTCACCTCGAACTCTCCCTCTGAATCGCTTTTAGAAAAGTCAGACTCTTCGCCCAAAACAAACCTCACCTTTGGATCCAGAATGTGACCCAAATTGAATTCCTTCGAAACCCAAGTGATTTCGTCGGTGTGATCACTTCCATAGCCTGTTCTGTTGAATTCAATGTGTTTCTCCCCTCCTGAAGAGCGGATGACCACGGCATTTTTTTGGCTGTGGCCTGTGAGCATCCAACCGGGTTCACCCGCTGCAGAAGCCCCTTCCAGCAAAGCGATTCCGCGTTCATCTGGATTGGCAAAGCCTGCAAGACCTGTACCTACTGAATAATTGGCAAAATCTTCATCCATCAGCATAATGGTGGCGTCCGCTTGATCACACGTTCCGTCTGCATCCATGTCAATGCATGAATCCACAGAGTCGTCTGTGCCATCGGCGTCGATGTCTACAAAACCTGACGTACCCGTGACTTCGATTTTATCGAGTCGAACATGGCTGGCATTGTCGCAGGTCAACAGCACCAGCACTTGCAAACTCACCAAAGCTGTGCACGATTCTGAGAGGCTCAAAACCTCAAAATCATTGGCCACTTGAGAGGACAACAAACGCTGCACTCCATCTTCAATCACATAGACCAACAAACTGTCTGCCCCATTGAAATTCCCTGCTTCAACCGCATCCACGGTGAGGTTCAGTGAAGAATACCCAGCTACATCGATGGCTTCGGAAATCCAAGAATTGGTGTTGTCGCTGTTGAACAACAAGGCTCCTCCAATCTGATTGGGATTGTCGTCTCCTGCAATTGCCCAAAGGGCGCGGCCCTCAGCCAAAGGTGTCTGAACATGTCCGAAGCTCAACAACCCTGGAGTCTCTGTAAACTCCTCAAGGAAAAGAGAAGTTTGACCCCCAGACGGCAGAGCAAACAACAAAAAAGTGGCAAGCGAGAAATAGAAGCGTTTCATCAGGAAAACATCGACATTAGACGACAAATATAATCATTCGTCGGCAGAAAACAGATATTCGTCGATGATGATACGTCATTTAAATGACATACATCTTCGCTTCCCTCATAAAATGCTGGGTTAAAACCCTGATTTTTTTAACGCCAGATTCCTAATATTCATCAATGGACACCAAACCAACGCGATAGGCGTCCTGATGCTGATCGCACTTCCATTGTAAGCCAACCACCCGCCTTGGGGGCATCGAGCATGACCCTGCCCATCAAACTTCCCTTTGTCTCTTCTTTCAGAAGACGGCCAGTGGCATCAAACCAGCGGACCTGGACATTCGCCCATTCCTCTTTAAAGTCTCCCATCAACTGTCCCTCTTCAGCAACCACCCATGTGACCTCATCCCGCGAGGTCACCTTGTGTTGTCCGACAAGCATTTCAAAAGGCACGTTCATTTGGCAATCGGGACCAAAGGCCACCAATTCGACTTCATAGAGACCCGCCTCGTATACTCGGACCGCCATGGGCTCGTTTTCGGCCACGACTGCTCCATCCACCATCCATCGGTATCCAAAGCCTTCTCCTTCAGTACAACCCATGCAGCTGGCCTCGAGCCATGCGCCGCCCGCAGTCTCCACCTCCGTGAAGAAGGGATAAATCGGCGTGACCTCAGGCATGCCCGGATCAGAAAGAGAAACCCACTCGGTGACTTCCATGCACGCATGGTTCACCTTTAGCACATAGTCGCCTGGGGCGATGTCTTCCAACACATGCTCTCCCGGTGCCAAAGGCGCTGACCACATGGTCTGTGCTCCTTGAAGCAACGAGGTCTCAAACTCTCCGCTTCCATAAAGTTCAAAGGCCAAGGACGCCATCCCCACGTTGCACTCGGAAGGTTCTGCGCTCAGACCCAACAGCTCAGGCTGTTCGCCCGGGGCCACCACCACTTGGCGGCGACCGCCACGGCACATCGAGGTTTGCTCGGTGGCTTCCACCACGATTGAATACTCGCCAGGAGACATCGGCATTTCCACCGTACCCGTGGCCTGCAACGCCAAGCCCACCTGCTCCATGGTCTCGTAGTTCACCACCGTCAAGTCGGCCACCACGTCG
>CALKHD010000241.1 GCA_938092195.1 uncultured Flavobacteriales bacterium
CTTGTCTACCGAAGAAGCCTTGACGTTCATGGCCTTCGAAAATGACGTCACAAGGACCCTGTTCACCAAAGCCATTGTCGGGCAAGGCAAAAAGCAAGGGCTTGCATTTGATGAAAATTGGGCCCAACCTGATGTTCATGCAGGTCCCCTCCCCGCTTTGTTTTTGCGTGGGGTCTCCGATGAACTGTCTCGAAGTCCTGTCCCTTTGAATTTGTTCTTGGGATCCGATTTTCCCATTGAAGGCACCAACAAGCTGAACAAACAACAAGGCGAAGTCTTCATCAAAATGAAAGAAGACGACCAACCTCGGTTTTTTGAGGACCTCACTTCTGGAGAATTCGTGGGCATGTTTCCAGACTATGCATCAGCGGCTCCCTGCGTGACGTGTCACAACCAGCACCCCAATTCCACCAAGACAGACTGGAAAATGGGCGACATGATGGGGGCCACAACATGGTCATACCCCAAGGACTCCATGACCACAGATGAGTTCATTGCCATGCTGAACGCCTATCGAACCGGGGTATCTGTGGTTTGGGATGCGTACCTGGAGGAACTGGGCCATTTGGAGGCCCAAAAACAACCCAGCATCGGTGAGCAGTGGCCGAGAGACGGACTTTTCATTCCCAATCATCAGACACTCAGAGACAGCATTGATGATTTGGTCGGGCCACACTTGCTTGCCGAATTCATCTCCAGCGCAGGCACCCCATGAAACCCGCCATTCGATACATCGGGGCCTTGGTTGTCATTTGGTTCGGCCTGGCCTGGCATTTCGATGCCGCGCTTTGGAGCGTTTTTGAATTCCAGTTGAATCCCCGCTACAGAAACTGGAGCGGGGCCATTGTGATGGCCATGCTCGTCTTTCAATGGGGGCTGACCTTGGGAAGGTCCATTTTTCAAAAGTCGGGAAGCCAATGGGGACGATGGATCGACTGGCATTTGCGCATTGCCCTGATCCTTCCATTCGCAGTGCTTGCCCACAGCGTACAATTGGGCTGGGGAATGCTCGGGGTTTTGCCCCTGGCTTTGCTGGCATCGGGCCATTTTGGCACCCTCCTAGAAGGCGAAAACCTCACCAAAAAGTACTTGCCTTTCCACATCATCTTGGCCGCCTTGACCATGGCGATGGCCTTGGTTCACGCGTATTCTGTGGTCATGTACAACTGAGTCAGTACTCCGGGTAATCCTCTGGGTCTGGACCTTTGGATGTGGGCTCTGGCAAAAACTGCTGATCGGCATCGGCCCAAAGCTCTTCAAGGCCATAATGGGCCCGATAGTCCTTGTGAAAGATGTGGACCACCACATCAGCATAATCCAAAAGGGCCCATTGACTGTTCCTGAGTCCCTGTTTGGACCAAGGCGACTCATCGTGCTGCTTCTCAGTGAATTCCTCCACGCTTCGCGCAATGGCGTCCACTTGGGTGTTGGACTGCCCTTCACAAATCACAAACCGCGCCGCGACACTGTTTGGAATCTGACTAAAGTCCACCAAACAAATGTTGGCTCCCTTCACCTCCTGTATGCCCTCAACAATGGAGGTCACCAGTACATCGGTGGTCGGGCCGGCTAGGCGCTCGCGCCCCTCTCGAGGGGCCATCGCGTATGTACGCGGATCAATCGGTTTATTCGTATCCTTCAAGGCGCGCTAAAATAGCCACCGTGGAGCATCTGAACGCACCCTCTTCTTGGTCAGACCCCTTTGGAGGTGAAGGAACGATGAATGACTTGCCTCCTTGGCGGGTCGTTGAGTGGCCAGAACTGGACAGCACCAATGCTGCCGCGCACCGCTGGCTCAACAAACCCGGTGAAAATTCGGCTTCCAATGGACACCGCTTGGTGTTCACCACACCGCACCAAACTGCTGGCCGCGGCCAACAATCGCGTCCATGGCATGGCCAAAAGGGAATGGATCTGGCCATGAGTGTGGTCTTGACCGACTCCCTTCCATCGGCCTGCCCATTTGCTTTGAACCTCGCGGTGAGCTTGGCCGTTTTGGAGGGGGTTGAGAAGGCCATGCCCAAATTGGAAGGGGTCCCTTGGGAAATCAAATGGCCCAATGATCTCATGCTTCGCGGAAAAAAAGCAGGGGGAATTCTGATCGAGAACAGTTGGAGAGGTCACCATTGGGCTTCCTCAGTGATTGGCATTGGCTTGAATATGGGGGGCCGGCCTCCCTACCCCAATGCCACGTCGCTGTTGGACGACAACCGCAACCTCGAATCCCAGCTGAGCATCACCCGGACCCACGTCTTGAACCAATTGAACCTGCGCCTGGCTGAACTCAATTCTCCTAAAATCCTGTTGCAGCAATACCATGAACGCCTCCTCGGCTGGGGTCAGGCACAACGCTGGCAATTGGATGGTCAAGAGATCCGAGGCATCCTCGAATCCATCGATTTACAGGGGAAAATCTGTGTTTTGGACGCCTCTGGCCAGCAGTGCTATGCCCCTGGAGAAGTGGGCTGGTTGGGCATGGAGCCTTCTTAACGCTGCAAGGAAGTTGCTCCTGACTTCAGCCTTGGCCGAACTTCTCCTCCACCTGACCCGCAATGTGGCTGAACAAAGACTCCAATGGCTTTTGTGCCATCATCCGCATGAAGGGATTCAAGTCCGCCTGACAGACCACAGAAGCCTCCGCCCCGTCTCCATCCTCTTTGACTTGAAGGTCCAAATGAAACTCAAACGGCGCCCCTCCTCCTTGAAGGCGCAGAACACCGTCCTGAAAGGTGGAAGCTGTTCTCGTCAATCGGATCTCGAGACCGCCTTGGATTTTAAAAGAAACCTGTTCGGACGTTCCCGCAAACCCTTTGACTTTGTCTTGGGGCAGCAATGGCTCTAGGTTCTTCAGGTCCAACAAGTGCATCCGCAATTCATCGGCCGATGCCCCCACTTGAACCGTTTGGCTGCGGATTTCTGTCATGTCAGCTGGAACTGGTGACCCCTGCAGTGAAGCGCTCACTCCAGGCCGCAGTGTCCTCCCGCCAAGAAATCAAAGCCTCTGCTTGAGGGCCCGTCAAGTATTCGCGCCGCTCGGCCTCGACGATGAGCGTTGAGTAGTCGCTAAGCGTCACCAAATCACAGGACGAATTCTTGAAATTTTCCGTGGCCAAGTCAAAGCCGTAAGTGAAAATCGCCACCATTCCTTTGACCTCTAGCCCCTCTTCTCGCAATGCATCCACGGCCGACAAGCTGGACTTGCCTGTGCTCACCAAATCCTCGATGACCACAACGTTTCTCGCTTTGCCCAGATCACCTTCGACCCGATTGCCCTTTCCATGGCCTTTCACTTCTCCGCGAACGTAACAAAAAGGAAGCCCCAATTCATGCGCCACGTATGCGCCCCAGGCAATGCCTCCAGTCGCCACGCCAGCAATCATGTCTGGCTTGCCGAAGCGCTCCTCCACCACCGCGCAAAGCTGCTGACGAATGTGGGTTCGGACCGCAGGATGGCTCAACGCCATTCGGTTGTCACAATAAATTGGAGACCGCAAACCTGAAGCCCAAGTGAAGGGCGATTCGGGAGCCAATTGAATCGCCTTGATGCGAAGCAGCGATTCAGCTACTTTTCGGCGCTCATCCAGAGACAGAGACATGGCACGAAGGTATGACGTGGATTACGGGGCACAGCGTTTGACATTGGCCGATTCTCAATGCGAGCCAGATCCGGGCGCAACGGTCCTCCAATGGGCTCCAAATCAGGACATGCCCAGTGTGCCTGACTGCATTGGAAATGCCGCCCACGCTTGGTGGGTTTGCGACCAAATCGAAGAGGCATGGACCCTTTTGTGCGCGCACACCACCGATGTACATGCGGCCGGAGGACTCCTCACCCATCCCAATGGCAGCCTGCTTTGTATCCATCGGCTCGGACATTGGGACCTCCCCAAGGGAAAAGTAGAGGCCGGAGAGTCACTCGATGAAGCCGCTGCCCGCGAGGTCCATGAAGAATGTGGCATTCCCATGCCCATGGTTGGCCAACCCTTTGCTAAGACTCAACACATTTATGGCCCTGGAGACAGCCTGATGAAGGTCACCCATTGGTACAGCATGACGGTGAGTCCCGGTTCTGAAAACACAGCGCTCATTCCTCAGACCGAAGAGGGCATCACCCAAGTCCGATGGGCATCCAAAGACGAAGTGAAGGACATGGAACCCCATGCTTTTGGCAACATTGCCCGGCTCATGGCCCTTTGGAGAGCCAACGCATGAGGTCGGGCCCAGGCAAAGGAACCCGGCCCGAAATGGGTTCCAAGTCCCTTCCGTGGTGACGCATGGCAGGGAGTGAATGCACATCAAAGGCTCTGGTCCACTGCGAATCGCCCCCTGCAAAAACCATCTCAAACGGCATTTTCGAAAGGCCCCCACTCCGATTGGCCACCGCTTTGAACAGGGACTCAAAGGCTTCAAAATCGGACCCCGCGTCTGCGACCACCCATTGCCAATTCCGGCTGAG
>CALKHD010000242.1 GCA_938092195.1 uncultured Flavobacteriales bacterium
ACCGCCACTGACCGCCACTGACTGTTGCGAATCGCTCCTGAGCGTTTGGCCCAGAGGCAACAGGTTTTTGTTCATGCAAGCCATGGAACCGAGGCCTTGCGAATCAAAAAGCCCCTCGAATCGACATCCAAGGGGCTTTCATCGTGTGAAAGGGTGCAAAGCCACCAAACTCCCTATCCCATGCAATTGGCAGACAGGAAGAGGCGGACGATGTTATGCTGCGTTAAGCCCTGTTTTTGGCTTCGCCTCGGTTGTATAAAATGCCCATGACCGCTCCGGCAGCAGCCATCATGGGAATGTTGACCACAATGTCCTGAATGGCTTCAGCTGTGGTGAAAAGTGTGGTCATGGCTGCAAAACCCAAATTCAAGAATCCGTTGGCCGTCAAGGCCACGATGGCGCCGTGTTTGGCTCCACGAGCGGCACTGAATTCTCCACAGGTGTGAATGACGTAAGCGGTCAAAGCGACGTACAAGGCATTGGCGATCAGCCCGAATGCCATGTCGGGATCAGATCTGAAGCAGGGACCTTCAGGAAGGCCCATGTACCCCATGTAGTAGGCACCGCTGATAACAAAGAAGGTGACAAAACCTGCTAGAAAAGGAAATATGTGTTTCATGCTAATGGATTCATCCCAAGGTCATTCAGAATCCAGAGGGTTGAATGAGATGGATGAGATGTTCTTCACCAATGGGCTGTGGATGAATGACTTGGTTGTCGTCTTACCTTGCCGGCCATGTCAAATTTCATGCGCGGGAAAGGGGGAGAAGCGGACATCTTCATGGGATTGCTGCTGTGCTTCTTGGCTCCTCTAATGGCTTGCCATTCCGCGTGCCATACTGGGTCAGTTTCCCTTGAATGCACAGACTGGGAGTTGGAGTTTGCGGGGAAGTGGTACCGAGCTGATGTGCCGGGATCAGTGCACACTGACCTCATGAGGATTGGGGTATTAGAAGACCCTTTTGAGGGGGTCAATGAAGGGAAGGTTCAGTGGGTTGAACGTCAAGAATGGCGATACAGAACGGCCATTCAACGTCCCGAGGGCCCGGGCCAGTGGGCATTGGAGTTCGGGGGATTGGACACCTATGCCAAGGTGATTTTGGGGCAGGACACCCTTTTGCGGACCAACAACATGCACCGCACTTGGCGCATACCCCCTGCTCAAATCGCCGCCTGCGCATCCGACACCTTGGAGGTCTGGTTTTCAAGCCCCATTGGCGAAGGCCAGGCGGAATTGGAAAAGTCCAGTTGGCCGATTCCCGTGAGCAATGAAGCCCGTCCGATCGGACAGCAGACGAGTGCAGTGACCCGCAAGGCCATGTACCACTACGGTTGGGATTGGGGTCCGCGATTGGCGACCAGTGGGATTTGGAAGCCCGTTCGTTGGGTGAGGGTAGATACAGAATGGCCGACCCATCGGATGGGGCTCTTGTCGTTGTCTGAAGAAGAGGCGAAGTATGAAGTGGTCTTCGATGAACCCGTAGAAGGGGTCACAGCTTCACTGAGCCTACGGGGCGAGGGGGCTCCGCATACATGGCGGCGGGCTGGAGAGGACCGTTATGTTTTGGTCGTGCCTGAACCGGAACTGTGGTGGCCCCATGGAATGGGCGATCAACCGTTGTATGCCTTGACGTTGGACGGCGGTATTCGCAGGCCCTTGGCACTGAGCCTTGGGGTGCGTTCATTGGAATGGGACATGGGGTCCGACCCGCTGGGACATGCCATGCAGTGCGTTGTCAACGGCAGACCTGTTCAGGTGAGGGGAGCCAATGTTATTCCTCCTGATTTCTTCCCGGTTCGGGCATTGAAGGCGTGGCCCAGGGTGATCAACGATGCCAAGCTGGCCCACATGAACATGTTGCGCGTGTGGGGAGGCGCCCATTATGGCGATGAAGAGCTTTACGACCTCTGTGACCGACATGGGATTTTGGTGTGGCAGGATTTCATGTCGGCATGTGCCATGGTTCCGGGTGATGAGGCTTGGAAGGCGAACTTTTTGGCCGAGGCTGAAGGTCAAGTTTTGCGCCTCAGAAACCGTCCATCTCTGGCCTTGTGGTGTGGAAACAACGAATCGGAAAAGGCTTGGAGGGAATGGGGATGGCAGGACCTCTATGACTTGCATGGTGCCGATTCCGTTCAGGCTGAGCGGGCCTATGAAGAGGTGTTTGAATCCCTTCTGCCAGGGTTGGTGAAGGGGTTGAATGGGGGGCAGTATTGGCCTTCGTCGCCGCATTCGTTGGAGGTGGAATCGCCCCGTGAGTCTGGCGACCAGCACGATTGGGGCGTGTGGTTTGGGAAAGCGGGTTTTGAGTACTTCTCCGACGAGGCGGGCCGTTTTGCAAGTGAGTTTGGGTTGCAGAGCCTTCCGGATCGCCGCACACTCGAAGCGGTGGGGGTGAAGGCCTTCGAAGACACCGTCTTACAATTTCGCCAGAGGTGCAAAATGGAATGGCTCGAGCCGGGGTTTGATGGTTGGGATATGATGCGGCATTATGCTGGGGAATACTTCGCTGACCCGGCGCAATTCCATGCGAATGGTCAGGACAAACTCGAGGATTGGATTCACCTCACGCAATTGACCCAGGCCGAGGGGCTTCGCCAGGCCATTGAGCGCCATCGGTGTTCCAACGGCCGAACATCGGGCTCCTTGTATTGGCAACTGGACGACGTGTGGCCCACGGTTTCTTGGTCCACTGTGGACCATGCGGGCCGATGGAAACTGGGCCATCATGCGGTCCGGCATGCCAACCAGCCAGCCCGTGTGCTTTGGGACCGAGCATGGGAGAAGGGTGTGCGACTGGTGGTGCAGAACTTGGGGTCATCTCCGGCAGAAGGTCGCGTGGATTGGCAATTGCTGGGCATGCTGGGAGACACCTTGGATTCTGGCAGCCAATGGGCAAAGGTGGATGGGGCGGCCCTTTCAGCGAGCAACCCTGCTGTGGATGTTGTGGAGGTGATGGCGGTGGCGGCGCCATCCGAAGACGGCGTCCTGGTGTGGTCTTGGACAGCGGAAAGTGGGGAGTTGCTGGATGCAGGTTCTGCGACGATGAAGCCGGCATCCACGATGGATTGGCCCGCGGCCAAGATTGAGTTGTCGCCCCAAGATGGTGGGGTTTGGCTACAGTCTGAACAGCTCACTGGCGGAGTTCGACTGGTGTCCCAGTCTCAAGGCCGCTTCTCAGACAACGGCTTCATCTTGTTGCCTGGTGAGCGCAAATGGGTGGGTTTTGTCTCCCCATCTGGCGAACCTGTACAACCTGAATCGGTCGAGGTGAGGCACATGGGCGATTACCAAATCCAGCCCACCACTGTACCCAATCCCGATCCGTGACCACTTCAATAGAACGGCATCAATAAAAGCAGTTGAAGTTCAGAAGCAGCTGAACAAAAAGGCACCGAATAGGCCGCCGACAATGGGCCCCACAACGGGAATCCATGCGTAGGGCCAGTCGCTGTCCCGCTTTCCTGAGATGGGAAGGAGGGCATGGGCGATGCGTGGTCCAAGGTCCCTAGCGGGGTTGATGGCGTATCCCGTGGGGCCGCCCAAGGCCAATCCGATTCCCAGCACCAGCAAGGCCACAGGCAATGCGTCCAAGGCCCCCATGCTGTCGGCAGGGGAGGCGATGCAAAGTGCACCAAAGACCAAGACAAAGGTTCCAATGGCTTCCGTTACCAAGTTCCAAAGGGTGTGGCGGATGGCTGGGGCTGTAGAAAACGTAGCCAGTTTGAGGTCTGCGTCAGCGGTGGCGTCGAAGTGGGGTTTGTAGGCTAACCAGGCCATCGAGGAGCCCACCATGGCGCCCAACATTTGGGAGGCGATGTATCCTGGAACCAGGGCGGTATCGAATCCAGCAAAGGCTGCAAAGCCCAAAGTGACTGCAGGGTTGAGGTGACCACTTCCGCCCAGTGCCGTAGATGCATAGACACCCAAAAAGACGGCCATGGCCCAAGCCCAGCTGATGACCACCCATCCGGAATCGTGGCCTTTGGTTTTCTCCAATAAGACGTTGGCGACCACGCCGCTGCCAAAGAGCATCAGAAGGGCCGTGCCTGCAAATTCGGCGAGATAGGGATTCATCATGGTCTGGTTTTTTTGGGGAGGTAGCCCTGGGCCAATTGTTGGAAGGTCGCCGTTTGTTGCTGCGCCCATTCCGCCGAGAATCCTTGGGCTTCTGCCAGCAAGTCGGCCACTTGGGGCGCTAGTGAAATGGCGTGTTTGGCGTCTAGGAAGAGGGTGCGGAACCGGCGGGCCAAGAAGTCTTCGACCGTGGCGCACATTTCTTCATCTACGGCTTTGACCACGGCGGTTCGCAATTCGTCTGCGCCTTGTGGCACATGGATGCGGTCTGGCAACGGACCTTCTACAATTCGGCTGTAGCGGGTGTCTGCGGGCGAGA
>CALKHD010000243.1 GCA_938092195.1 uncultured Flavobacteriales bacterium
GCCGGCGTTCCAATAGTTCATCACGGCCAAAGCACCGATGGGGGGGAGCATCAATGCCAAGCTGGTTCCCTGGGCGGCCATTTGCGACATGCCCATGAAGTACATCAGGGCCGGCACGATGAGCAATCCACCGCCAATGCCAATGAAGCCGCTGAGGCAGCCAGCTGCTGCTCCGATGAGCAAGAGGACAATCAATGCTTGGGCATCCATGGAGCGGGGTTTCATTAAAAATCTGTAGAAAGGGACAGTTGAAATACCCGATCCAAAATCAGGCCGTCGTCTACCCCCCAGCCCCAGTCGGCGCGAACGAAGTAGCCCAGCAGCTGGGTGCGCAAACCAAAGCCAAAGTCCCAAATGATGGGCTCTCTATTGTTGTCTACGGTGATGGTCACCGGGTATTGCTCCAAGGTTGTGGAGTTGAACGAGTTTTCATCGCTGTATGGATCCGACCCTGTCCAGGCCGATCCAATGTCAAAAAACCCAACCGCTTGAAAGTGTTTCATCAGCGGAGTGAGGGTCTTCTTGGGCATCAGGGTGGCAAAAACCGGGATGCGCAGTTCGGCGTTCGCCACGGCAAAACTGGTTCCATTTCGTGCATTGCGAACAAACCCGCGCATGGGCGTGGCTGCGGTTTGGTAGGCAAATTCTCCCTCGGGCAGTGGCATGGCCCCGTCGATGGTTGGGATGAGGGATTCGTGCACACCACCTAAGTAGTGGAGCAGCCCTCGCTCGCCAAAGGAAGAGTTGCCTGCAGCCCGCAAACAAAGTGTGACCCTGCGGAAGATGGGGAGGTAGCGCCTGGCATCGAACCCAGCCACCAGCAGCTGTCCACCATTTCCATCTGGGGGAGAGAGCATTTCGATCCAAGCCTTGGCGCGGGTTCCGCTTCTCAAGTTCAAGCTGCGTTCGCGGCTGTCGTCAAACACCCAGCTGAGTGTTCCGCCAATCCCTTGGTTGTAGATGTCGCTTCTGGAAGCGTTGAAAGGGTCGGTGGAAAGCAGTGCGATGCGGTCGAGACGGTAAGTCAGCTGCGCCCGGAGACTCATGGTTTCGCTGAAAGGGATGGTCCTTCGGTAGTGAACGGCATGGGTGTGTGTCCGGGTCAAAGCACCGATTTCTGAATTCAATCCTTCGTTGCCTTGTCGTTCAATGATCCACTGACGGTCGACTTTTCGCTCCAAGTCCTGATGGCTCAATACGAACGTTGAGTTTTCGAGGCTTCCGGCCAATCGGACCCCCCCCACCCATTTTCGGTTTTCATGCAAATCGGAGGCGCCGATTTTGATCAGGCCACTGAGTCCAGGAAAGCTCGAGCTGGGCCCGGAGAAAGGCTGATAGAAAGAGGTAGCAAACGTATTGTCGACTTGACTCAACAGCTGATCCACCGCGTAGTTGGTGCGATAGGGCAACGGAGAGGGGATGGTGGGCAAAGAGGCCGGGACGATTTCGGTCCTGTCGCTCACTGCAGAGCCGGTCGGCTCGGTGGACGAAAGTCTGGCCTTCTCCCGTTCGAATTCGAACACATATTGCGCGTAATCCACCTGTCCGGGGAGAAGTTCTGGCTGTCCATCCGGAAGGAAGCCGCTCTCTTCGCTGTCCAATCCGACTTCTTGAATTCCAGCCCTCTGTATCCATCTGGCGTCGGGCAGCTCGGGGGCTTCGGCGACCCGCCAAACATCGCGTCCCTTGTCCACGGTCAGTGCGCCCCATCTAGAAGGGTTTTCCTGAAGTGAGAACGATTGAACCGCCCTGTCCAGGTGCAACCAGGGCGCTGTGCGCGTGAAATACCGGTAGTGAATGGCGGTGTCAACCCTCAAAATGGCGCTGTCTTGAATCGCCAGGTAGAGGGACTGAGTGTCACCCGCCTCGCGAAAAGCAAACTTCCCCTGTGCCAATGCTTGGGGCTGCACTTCGTCCTCATCTTGGGTGTCCGTAAGCCGCTCAAAGGTGTTGTCATCCATGTGGTAAATCCACAAGTCGCGTTGCTGAGGCACGGGCCATGGGAGCGCATCTTCGGGCGCCTCAGGTCGGTTGCTGCTGAAGACCAAGGATCGTCCATCGGGCATCCAGTCCGGGTGCAAATCGTCCCATTCATCGTCCCAAAGCGAGACTTGAGATCCGGCCAGGGTGTTGTAGACATACAGGTCGCTTTGTCCAGCATTGACACCGCTAAACACGATTTTCCTCCCATCGGGTGACCAGTCCAAATGGATGACTTTTTCGATGCGAAACAACTCACGCTCCACAGATTCTTTCGTTCGAACATCTGTGGTGGTCAGAAAAGCCCGCCCCCGAGATTCGTGAACATGCGCGAGAATGGGTTCAGTGGGGTGCCATGCCAGCACAGGATAGGTGAGGTCGACAATGCGCTCCAGTTTGTGGTCGTATTTGCCAATGCAGCGCTTGTGCTGACCATCTGATACCCAAACCCGGGCTTGGCCCCGTTCGTCTGTGGTCCATGCCGTCCAATCGCCATCGAAGGACTGAGCGAACCTCCGGTGCTGGTATTTCCGTTTGGCACGATGGGGAAGGTCACCCAAATGGCTGCGCTTCTGGGATGTTGAGCGGACTTCCAATTCCTGTCCAAAAAAGTCGGGCCCAGAGGCGTCGGCGTCGGCAGATTGAATCAAGTAATGGGCCTGCGCCGCAGAAAGCACCCCTTCAAGGTCAAAACCGATTCGGCGGAATGCAGCATCCAGTGTTCGGCCTGACTTGAACCCGCTGAGCACATCCATGGCCGATTGACGGCCAAAGGTTTCCATGAGAAAATGCCACAAAGCTTCACCCGCGATCCGGGCGTCTGACGGATCCAGCACCTGGATTTCTCGCATTTGACCGCGGGCCACAAGATCGTCCAATGCGGGAATGTCTTCAGGGTTCATGGGCCCAGCGAGGGCATTGACCATGCCGTCCTCCATCCAAACAGGGAGGTCATACAGCTGGACGTTTTTGACCACATCCTTCCAATCATCGCCGTACAGATTCTGCCGAATCATCACCCGGTAAAGTCCCTTTCGGAGTTGATCTCGAAAAGCGGCACGGTCTCCATCGAACCACGCAAACAGCTTTTTTCCCTTGATGACGGTGCTGCCGCCAACATTTCCCGCATCGGAGCCGTCGATGCCAATGTTGCTTTGTCTAAAATCTGCGTGTTTGTTGTAGACCAAGACGTCCACGGACCCTTCCAGCCTCATCTGCATGGTCGCCTCCGCTTCAGGGAGGTCGGTCATCAAACTGTAGAGGGCATGGTTGGCCAAATTTCTCCCGCCCTGATAGAAGTGGACTTCGAAGGGGTCGCCGCCCAAATATTGCCAGTCAAATGTGCGGTACTGTATCCTTTGCTGGCCAAAGACCATGTCCAGACCATTGTGGAATTGACCCCGTGCAGCGCTTGGCAGAAGCACAGCAAACAGCAGAACAAAAAATCCCGGGCACTGGCGGATGGGCATCTAACGAGCAAAGTACAAACCATGAAGGGCGTTTGCCTCAGATGAGGGAACTTGGTCCCCATGTTTGTACAGACTTGCAACGCTTTTTCTGAAAACACCGTCGTTGTTCACGATGGTGAAGGGGGAGCCATCGTGTTCGACCCCGGAATGTCCAGCCCTGCCGAATGGGCAGAATTTGAGCATTCGCTCCAGGAAAGAGGGTGGACCCCCAAGGCTGTATTGATGACCCATGCCCACCTCGACCATGTGTTGGGGTGCGCCGGAATGGCCAGCCGTTATGGTTTGCATCCACAACTGCTTGCAGCGGACGAGCCGACCTATGGCATGGCTCCAAGGGCGGCAGAGATGTACGGCGTTCCCATGGATCCCTTGCCCGATTTGCACCCAACCCGCCTGGAAGACGGGAAGTCAATTCGGCTGGGCAAGTTGGTGCTCGAAGTCAAGTGGACCCCGGGCCATGCTCCGGGCCATGTGGTGTTCGTCGACACCGCAAATCAAAGGGTCATTGGAGGAGATGTGCTGTTCCAAGGCAGTGTGGGACGAACGGATTTGCCAGGGGGCGATTCGGACGTCTTGGCCCAGAGCATAGAAAAGGTGTTGTATGCGTTGCCCGATTCATTCGAGGTGTGGCCAGGCCACGGGCCTTCCACCACCATAGGTCAAGAAAAACGATCCAACCCATTCGTCAACGGGAAGGGGACAGGCATGATGCAAGTTGGCCGATGACGGCAGGTTTGAGCCTGCGTTAGGCCTTTTTGAGGGTAAAGGAGAACGTGGATCCTTTCTTGGGTGTGGAGCGAACCGAAATGCTCTGGTCGTGGGCTTCAATGATGTGCTTCACAATGGAAAGGCCCAAACCACTTCCGCCCGCATTTCGCGATCGGCTTTTGTCCACGCGGTAAAACCGCTCAAAAATCCGAGGCAAATGTTCCTCTGACATTCCGATCCCATCGTCGGCCACTTCGATGAGCACCTGCTCTTCCATGTCAAAAAACCGAACCTGTGTCTTGCCTTCTTCTTTGCCGTAGCGAAGGCTGTTGGAGATCAAGTTGGTGACCACCTGTTCGATTTTTGGGGCATCGCCCAACACTTCCACATTGCGTCGTCCGTCGTCGACGAATTCAACTTGGACTCCAAAGCGCTTGGCCTTTTGCTCCAGCTCGTCAATGACTTCAACGACCAAGTCAGACAGGTTGAACGGGGCCAAATCCAGCTCAAGTGATCCACCTTCAATTTTGGTGATCACGTCCAAGTCGTCAATCAAAGCGGCCATGCGGTCTGTGTTTTTGGCGGCCTTGATCAGAAACTTCCGATTGTTGTCGGGGTCTTCCAATGCGCCTTCCAAGAGGGTCAGGATGTACCCTTGAATGTTGAAGACAGGGGTCTTGAGCTCATGCGCCAAGTTTCCGATGAAGTCCTTGCGAAAGCTGTCCTGCTCTTTGAGCTGAGAAATCTCCTTGACCCTTTCGGTGGCCCAATCCATCACGTCGTGCTGGACTTTCTCCATCACATCCTCATTCATTCGAACGTCTTTGGCCCGCTCCTTTGTGCTTTTGAATCGGTGAATGTTCTTGTAGATGATGCGGACTTTTTGGTAAATGAACCGCTCGATGGAGCTGTAAATGATGGCCGAAGCCAACACAAAAAGACCCAGTGAAAACAGAGCATAGGCCTGCAGGGGGGGATGAATTCCGTACAGCCACATCACCAGGATGCACAGCCCCAAACCAAACAAGGTGATCACGAAGGCCGAAGCAATGGCGACCCCTCTCGGTGTGCGAATGTTCATTCTTCGTTGAACTTGTAGCCCACCCCTTTGACCGTTTTGAAGTGGTGCTCACCGAGCTTCTCGCGCAGCTTCCGAATGTGCACATCAATGGTGCGATCACCGACCACCACATCGTTTCCCCAGACCTTCGACAGAATGGCGCTTCGGGTAAAGACCTTGCCGGGTTGAGAGACCAACAAGGACAGCAATTCA
>CALKHD010000244.1 GCA_938092195.1 uncultured Flavobacteriales bacterium
AGGCCTCTAAACATCGGTCGGTTCCGGTGGTGTGAGAGGATGCGGTGAGAATGACCTCGCCTCCTGCTTCGCGGACTGCGTCTGCGATTTCTGGGTGGTCAGTGGCCACACAGGCGCTGTCAATCGCAGGGTGTTGCGCCGCGGCGCGCCAAGTGTGCACGACCATCGGTGTGCCTCCGATGTCGGCCAAGGGTTTCCCCGGCAAACGCGTGGACCCCATTCTCGCGGGGATGATGGCAGAAATTTTCAAGGCGTAAAGGTGTAGCGCACCACCCACAAACGGTTGGGCTCTGCCGCAAGGGGGCGAAGTGCGTAATTCAAGTTGGCCACATTCCTAACGATGAACTCCACATGGTGTTGGTCGCCGAACTTTCTTCCGACCTGTAGGTCATGGACCCACTGGGCATTGGGCCTTTCTTCGAGCCAATTGATCAAGCCGTACTCCAAGAGCCCGAGTTCTTCAATGTCCAAAAAGGCTTTGTCGATGTTTTGGATGGTCGTGTTTCTGGCGCCGTTCCAGCCAAACGTCCACCCTTTTTCATGTTGCAGGCTGAGGTTGGCGCGGAATGTATTGAGGATGCGGTATTTCAGAACATTTCCTGTGGTGTCAGAACTGGTGGATGTGTAGCTCACCCCTCCTGTGCTGCTCCCGGTAAATTCCGCATAAATCGAATCGGGAGTCAGGCTTACAGGGTCCAAGAATGTCTGTCCAATGAGCCATTGAATGTCCCATTCGCCCATTTTTCCAGTGCCCATGGTGCTCCATTCCAAACCCCTTACCCGGGCCTTACCGGTGTTGATGCTGCGAAACCCAATGTCGAGCAGGCCATTTCCTGTGTTGCCCCAGACGCCGAATGTGTATTCGATGAAGTCCTGAAAATCTTGCTGGAATGCGGCGACATCGACAAACCCCTTCCATTGTCCTTGACGTCCAAATCTGTATCCCTGTTTGATGCCCACTTCGAAGTTGCTTGAGGATTCAGGACGGATGTCAAGAGAGGGGAATACACTGATTCCCCCGACAGTGGTTCGGATGAACTTCTCGGCGATGCTCGGAAACCGGAACCCCTGTCCCAAGCTGGCGCGCAGATAGCTGGCCTCTCCAAAACGATAGTTCAAGCCGGCTCGGTATACCGAACGGCCAGTGGAAACGCTGTCGAGCACAAAATGCTCATAGCGGGTTCCGGCCGTCAGGTGCAACCTTTGGTGGGGCTGCACATCCAGTTGAATGTAGGCGGCGCGGTTGTGGGCGTCGTGAATGGAGTCGCCCACACCGGCATCGTACAGCTCTGCAATGCTGCGGGTGCCTTGGGCATAGAAGCCACCCGTGGCCGTCCAATGTTCAGAACGGTATCGGGATTGATACTCGCTTTGCCAGGTGGTGGACTCGTTGCCTTGGTTGTTGTCGTTGTCATTGATCAGCCTGAGGAAACGGCCGTTGAGGCGGTGGTTCCAAGCGCCGTGTGAGCGTTCAATATGAGGGTCCACAGTGACCATGCGCTGAACTGTTCTGGTGTCTGCTTCGGCTGTAGCCGCGTAAAACCCGGAGTCTGCATCTGCCCAAAGCAGGGTGTTCACGCCTTCGCCACTGATGGCATTGGCGCGAAGCCCATAGCCCCAGCCTCCATCTTTTGGAGCATGGTCCCAGGCCCCATTGACACGCCATTGTCGTTCCGCATCGTAATGGTCCACGGTGAACGGGTTGTAGGGTCGGTCGTGGGCGAGGCCGGTGGAGGGGTCGATTTGCGGGCCCTTGTGTCCATCGCTGCCGAGCCATTGTCCGCCAAAGCTGATGCCATCGCCGTTCTTGAGCCGACGCGTATGGAGCCATGATGTGCTGCTCTGCATCAAGGATCGGTTCCAGTATTTTCTGCCGTTGCCCGGGTCGCTGAGGACACCGTGCTGGATGCTGACCCGCGTCATGGGTTCAGGATCGGGGAAGGCCGTTCGGAATTGGATCACGCCACTCAAAGCCGAGGAGCCATACAGAACACTGCTGGCCCCTTTGACCACCTCCACTTGTTCTAAGTTCTCCAGGGGCAGGAACCCCCAAGTGGGTCGGCCGGCGTCTCCGCTGAGGACGGGCAAGCCATCGAGCAAGACAGCGACCCGGGAACCTGCGCCGAAGCTGTATCCGCTTCCCCCTCGAATCTGGGGTTCACTGTCTACAATGGTGACCCCTGGCGTTCGAGACAAGCTTTGGTCTGCACTTGTGGGCGCCCCTTGATTGACGAGTGCAGGTGGCAGAACATCAATGGACACGCTGACTTCACCCAAGTCCTGTTCATACCGGCCCGCGGAGACAACGGCAGTTCCAATGCTGGCCACATCGGGTGAGAGCTCAATGTTCATGGACTTGAGGCCTGTCCAAGCGGGCAGCGTCTCCGTCCACTCGATGTATCCAACGTACCGAACCAGAACCTTGGCAGGCTGTGTGGCAGACCCGGTGAAGACGAACCGACCGTCGATGTCGGTCAATACGCCGGATCCATTCACAAAGACGGAGGCACCGGGCAGGGCCAGGTCATTGGTGGCGTCATGAATCGTGCCCTCGAGACGCCAATCCGTCTGCGCTTGGCCATTCATGATGGCAAACAAGAGCAGGCAGACCATGGCCAAAAAGGGGCGGAAGGCGTTTTGGATAGGGTGCAACATCATGCCGAAAGTAAACCCGTTCGCCTCGCCGATGAAGTGAAGGTCATTTGGCGGGGGGTTTGTTGCAGGTTGCAACCATGAGAAGCAAACAGACAATGGGCAGACCAACGGCTTCGGCAGAGCAGAATTCAGAGGCGTGGTTGTTGGACTGGCTCACCGCATCTTACCTGCCGAGGTTCAATCAGAAAGGGATGTTGAGGGTGGTCCGAAATGTGGGCCTGGGCGCTTGGCTTTGCGGTGTCGATCGAACCTTGTTGAATTCGGCCAGGGAGAATGCCATGCGCCACAGAGAAAGGATGGAGCGGCATGGGGTAAGGGCTTTGATTTTCGGACATGAAGGCTACCCAAGCGGCTTGGCTCAAATTCCAGATGCGCCGTGGGTCTTGTTCGTGAAGGGTCGCATTGAAGCCTTGGCTGGGCCTCGACCGGTGGCTGTGGTGGGCACGCGAAAGGCGTCATCATTGGGGCGTTCTGCGGTGGGCGGGTTGATGGGCGGCATGGCCAATTTGGATTGGACGTTGATCAGCGGCATGGCGGATGGCATCGACGCCAAAGCGCACCGGTCTGCTTTGGAGAGAGGAGTGCCCACAGTGGCATGCTTGGCCCATGGCTTGCACTCCGTGCACCCCCGGTCCAATGTGGCATTGGCCCATCGAATTCTGGAGGCAGGGGGGTGTTGGGTCTCCGAGTACACCATGGGGACGTCCCCGACCCGATACACTTTTCCTGCGCGAAACCGCATCATAGCGGGCCTTTCTCAAGCCGTTGTTGTGGTGGAGTCAAACGACCCAGGGGGGAGTTTGATCACGGCGAGGTTGGCCCAGGACTATGACAGGCGTGTTTTCGCCCTTTCTCCGGTGTGGTGTTCGGAGGGCATGAAAGGAAATGCACGCTTGATTCAAGAGCATGTGGCAGAGTTGCTTCACTTGCCTGAAGACCTGTCCAAGGCCATGGGATGGGGTGCTCAGCGGGAAATCAAGTCTGATGTCATCGAAAAACTTCCTGTTATGCACGCTTTGGACCCTTATGAAGCGCGGTCATTTGACGAGTTGGTGGCCATTTTAGAATGGGGCAGAAATCCAACCCGACGGGCCCTTTTGGAGGGCGAGATGCAGGGGTGGGTGCGGGCCTGGCCTGGCGATCGGTTTACGCGGTCAGTTCGGTGGACAAGGCCGCCTTCAGAGCTCTGACATGATGCGGTCAATGTCGACCATGCATGCCGCACAATCGTTGGCCATGGTGCCTACGAGGGTATGTATTTCCTCTAAAGGAGCCATGTCCTTGGCCATTTTTTCAAGCCGCTTGAAATCCTCGTATGCGCTATTGTAACCAATGGCACCCGCTGCGCTTTTCAATTTGTGGGCATAGAAACCCACTTGATCGTGGCTGCCTTTGCTGGCTGCATCGGCCAATGCCTCCATGTCCTTGGGGGCGTTTCGCGTAAAAATTTCAAGAACCTGCTTCAGGTAGTTGGGGTCGTCTCCAACGATGTTCTTGAGGTGATTTAGGTCTAGGAGAGCCATTGAAAATATTGACTGCAGGCTCGTACAAGTTAGCCTAAACTTTTAGAGTTGTCCGGAGAAGAGTTTCCAAAGATCATTGCCATTGGCAAGCAACATCAAACCACCGACCATGATGAGGCCGATTAATTGTCCATACTCGAGCACCTTTTCACTGGGCTTTCGCTGGGTGATCATCTCAAAGAGCAAAAACATGACGTGGCCTCCATCCAGCGCGGGGATGGGAAGGAGGTTCATGAAGGCCAAAATGATGGACAACAAAGCGGTGATGTTCCAGAAGCTTCTCCAGTTCCATTCAGGACTGAAAATGCTTCCCAAGGTGAGGAAACCTCCTAGCTGTTTCGATCCACCTGGACGGAAGAGGAAGCGCAAAGAGGAGACATAGTTGTTGAGGGTGGTGGCGGTTTTCTCTGCCCCAGCGGTTAAAGCTTCGCCGGGACCGTAGCTGCGCTCGATGAATTCGAAACCATCCAAAGACTCATATCCG